>CANHLE010000031.1 GCA_947461435.1 Paracoccaceae bacterium
CGATAACGCAGCGACGGCACCCAAACACTCCAAACGCCGGATGCGCGAGCGGTATGACGGCGAGGCGGGCTTGCAATACCTGAACTCCCGCACCTACGACCCAGACCTCGCCATGTTCCTCCAGCCCGACGGGTGGGAGGTGACGCAAGACGGCGTGGGGACCAACCGCTATGCCTATGCGGGCGGGGATCCGGTGAATGGGGTGGATTTGACGGGGCAGCCACCGCCGTTATTCCCCTCATCACCCGGCTCCGCTCCGAACGCCCTTAACACCCCCAACCCTTGCCAAACCGTTAAAATCCAAAAACCAACCCCTTGATTTCAAACGGAATCAAAAAACGTCCAGATCTGGACGCGCCCCAATCACAGCGCCTCGATATCCCCTAGAGTCTGCATGTCCCGGAAAACTCCCGCAAAGGCCGCCAGCCGCCCCGCCCCGATGGCCTCCCTCAGGGATTGCATCAATTCTTGAAAATAATGCAGGTTATGCCAGGTCAGCAGCATGCTCGCGATGATTTCCTGCGATTTGAAAACGTGGTGCAAATAGGCCCGCGAATATCCCCGGCAGCAGGGGCAGGTGCAGTCTTCATCCAAAGGGCGCGGATCTTCTTGATGGCGGGCATTCTTGATGTTCACCTGCCCCCACCTAGTCCAGGCCTGCCCCGTCCTCCCCGACCGCGAGGGCAGCACACAGTCCATCATATCGATGCCCCGCTCCACCGCGCCGACGATATCATCGGGCTTGCCCACCCCCATCAAATAGCGCGGGCGATCCTCGGGCAGCAAACCCGGCGCGTAATCCAGAACCCCGAACATCGCTTCCTGCCCCTCTCCGACAGCAAGCCCCCCCACAGCATAGCCGTCAAATCCGATCCCCCGCAGCGCCGCCGCCGATTCCTCGCGCAGCTCCCGGTTCACCCCGCCTTGCATGATCCCGAACAAGGCATGTCCCGGCCGATCCCCGAACGCATCCCGCGACCGCTGCGCCCAGCGCATCGACAGCCGCATCGATTTGGCAACGGCTTCATCCGTGGCGGGCAGGGCCGGGCATTCATCGAAACACATCACGATGTCCGAGCCCAGCAGACGCTGAATCTCCATGCTCCGCTCGGGGCTCAGCATATGCTTGGATCCGTCGATATGCGACGAAAACGTCACCCCATCTTCCGTCATCTTGCGCAGGGCAGACAGGCTCATCACTTGAAATCCGCCCGAATCCGTCAAGATGGGCCGGTCCCAGTTCATGAACTTATGTAAACCGCCCAGCCGAGCCACGCGCTCGGCACCGGGCCGAAGCATGAGGTGATAGGTATTGCCCAACAAGATGTCAGCACCCGTCGCGCGCACCGAGTCTGGCAGCATGGCCTTGACTGTCGCCGCCGTGCCGACGGGCATGAAAGCTGGCGTCCGAATGTCACCGCGGGGGGTCGAAATAACACCCGTTCGCGCGCGTCCATCCGTCGCTGCAATATCAAAGCTGATCCCCGTGGCCATCGCCGCCCTCGCCTGTTTCACGCCTAAGAATTTCCTGATGTCTGGGGCTGGACCCGGGTCCGCAGGATCAACCCGCGCCCGCCCTACAGCCAAACCCCCTAAAGCGAAAGGGGGAGGGTTTCCCCTCCCCCGACGCCGGTCGCAGCTAACGTTCCGCCTCAGCTGCAGCCACTTGTTCCGCCGCAGGTGTTGCACTTCATGCAGGTGCCATTGCGCACCAGCGTGTAGTTGCCACACTCGCCACAAGGGTCGCCCTCATAGCCCTGCATCTTCGCTTTCACCCGGGCATCCATTCCGACCGTTCCCGTGCTCAGGGCTGTTGCCGTCGAGAGTACCCCCCCGCCCAGCGCCGTTTCCGGCACAATCATGTTGAGCGCCGTCATGGGGTCGCCCCCAGCCAAGGCAACCGTTCCCATGCCGCCTTGAAACACCATCAACTCTTGTGGAAGCCGCTTGCGCAGATATCCAGTTGACGAGATGGAGCGCAAAAGTTCCACCGACTTGGACGCCGCCGCATCGCTGACATCGCCGATGTTGCGCTTGCCCTCTTCTTCGCCCCGGCCCAGATCGTCAAATGCGTGGCCTTGCGGTTTGACATGGGCCAGATCCGTGCGGTCCAGATAGGACACGGCCAGTTCGCGGAAGATATAATCAAGGATCGATGTCGCGTTCTTGATGCTGTCATTGCCCTGCACCATGCCCGCGGGTTCAAACCGGGTGAAGGTGAAAGCCTCGACGTATTCTTCCAAGGGCACGCCGTATTGCAGACCCACCGAAATCGCGATGGCGAAGTTGTTCATCATGGCGCGGAAGCCCGCGCCTTCCTTGTGCATGTCGATAAAGATCTCTCCCAGACGCCCATCGCCGTATTCGCCGGTGCGCAAGTAAACCTTGTGCCCGCCAACGATGGCCTTTTGGGTATAGCCTTTGCGCCGTTCTGGCAGTTTTTCGCGGTTGGTGCGGATCACCTCTTTGATGATGATCTTTTCGACAATCTTCTCGGCCAGAACGACTGCCTTTTCCTGCGCGGAACCCGAAGCAAGAATTTCTTCAGCTTCTTCGTCGTCTTCGATCAGGGCAGAGGCAAGGGGTTGGCTTAGTTTGGATCCATCACGGTACAGCGCGTTGGCCTTGATCCCCAAGGAGTGCGACAACTCGTAAGCGGCCAAGGTATCGGTGATCGAGGCGGAGTTCGGCATGTTGATCGTCTTGGAGATCGCGCCCGAGATAAACGACTGGGCCGCCGCCATCATGTAGATGTGGCTATCGACGGACAAAAAGCGTTTGCCGGTCTTTCCACACGGGTTGGCGCAATCGAAGACGGAATAGTGCTCTTTTTTCAGGAAAGGCGCGCCTTCCAATGTCATCGTTCCGCAAACATGATCATTGGCGGCATCAATCTGGGCTTTGGTAAAGCCAAGATGACGCAAAAGATCGAAGGTTGGGTCGGCCAATTTGTCGGCCGGGATGCCAAGCGAGCCTTTGCAGAAGTCTTCGCCCAGCGTCCATTGGTTGAAGACAAAGCGGATGTCGAAGGCCGAGGGCAAGGCCGCTTCGATTTTCTCAAGCTCGCGCGGGCCAAAGCCGTGGCCGATCAACGAGGTGGTGTTGATGCCCGGACAGTTGCCGATCGAGCCATGGCCAACCGCATAGGCCACGATCTCGGCCGATTGTGAGGTGGTGTATCCAAGCTTTTCCAAGGCCGCCGGAACGGATTGGTTGATGATCTTGAAATACCCGCCGCCCGCCAGCTTTTTGAACTTCACCAGGGCAAAATCCGGCTCGATCCCGGTGGTATCGCAATCCATTACAAGACCGATGGTTCCTGTTGGCGCAATAACCGTTGTTTGGGCGTTGCGGTAGCCATGCGCCTCTCCCAAGGCCAAAGCCTCGTCCCAGGCGCCGCGCGCCATGGTGATCAGCGTCTTGTCGGGGCAATTGGCTGCATCCAAGATCACCGGATTGACGTTCAACCCTTCGTAAAGCCCTGTCCCAATAGCGGCAGAACGGTGGTTGCGGATCACGCGCAACATGTGTTCGGCATTGCGCTGATACCCTGCGAAGGGGCCAAGTTCCTTGGCCATCTCGGCAGAGGTGGCATAGGTCACACCGGTCATCAAAGCGGTCAAAGCGCCGCAAAGTGCGCGGCCTTCACGGCTGTCATAGCCGAGGCCCATATTCATCAACAGACCACCGATATTGGCATAGCCAAGACCAAGCGTCCGGAAATCATAGGATTTCTGGGCAATCTCTTGCGACGGGAACTGCGCCATCATGACGGAGATTTCCAAGGTCACTGTCCACAAACGCGTGGCGTGAACATAGGATTCCGCATCAAACTTTCCGCCGGCAAAGAAGGTCAGCAGGTTCATCGAGGCAAGGTTGCAGGCCGTGTCATCAAGGAACATGTATTCCGAGCAGGGGTTGGATCCGCGGATCGCGCCATCTTCGGGGCAGGTGTGCCAGGCGTTGACCGTGTCGTGAAACTGAATCCCGGGATCCGCGCAGGCCCAGGCGGCATGTCCGATCTGGTCCCACAGTTCGCGGGCAGAAACCGTCTTGGCCACTTTGCCATCGGTCCGGCGGATCAATTCCCACGGCAGATCGTCTTTCACGGCCGTCAGGAAACTGTCCGTGACGCGCACAGAATTGTTCGAATTCTGGCCTGACACCGTCATGTAAGCTTCGGAATCCCAATCCACATCGTAGGTCGGAAATTCGATCGAGGTGAAGCCCTGCTTGGCATATTGCAAGACACGGTTGGTGTAGGTGTCGGGGATCATCGCCTTCTTGGCGGCGCGGATCGCCGATTTCAGACTGGGGTTCTTGGCGGGATCAACCGAGTCTTCCGATGCACCATCCCAAGTACGGATCGCAGCGAATATGTCGTTCAGGCGCAGCTCGTGCGCTTTTGACCCTGCCACCAAGGCCGCCACTTTTTGCTCTTCGATGACTTTCCAGTTGATGAACGCCTCGACATCGGGGTGATCCATGTCGCAGATCACCATCTTTGCCGCACGGCGCGTGGTACCGCCGGATTTGATCGCACCCGCCGCCCGATCGCCAATCTTCAAAAAGCCCATCAATCCGGATGACTTTCCGCCGCCCGAAAGCTTTTCGCCCTCGCCGCGCAGACTGGAGAAATTGGTGCCCGTTCCCGAACCGTATTTGAACAGACGGGCTTCGCGCACCCAAAGGTCCATGATGCCGCCGTCGCCCACAAGATCATCGCGGACAGACTGAATGAAGCAGGCATGCGGTTGGGGATGTTCATAGGCGCTGGTGGATTTGGTCAACACGCCGGTCTGATGATCGACATAATAATGCCCTTGCGACGGCCCGTCGATGCCGTAAGCCCAGTGCAGACCCGTGTTGAACCATTGCGGCGAATTGGGCGCGGCCATCTGGCGGGCCAGCATGTAGCGCATTTCATCGTAGTATGATTTTGCATCGGCTTCGGTGGTGAAATAGCCGCCCTTCCAGCCCCAATAGGCCCAAGCCCCTGCCAGACGATCAAACACTTGCTTGGCGCTGGTCTCGCCGACAAGGCGCTGATCGGCGGGAAGTTTTGCCAAGGCCTCTTGATCGGGGATCGACCGCCACAAAAACTCTGGCATCCCTTTTTCTTTGACCTTTTTCAGAACGGCTGGAATCCCGGCTTTGCGGAAATACTTCTGCGCCAGCACGTCGGAGGCAACCTGGCTCCAGCCCGAGGGCACTTCGACCGCTTCGTTGCGAAACACGATCTTGCCATCGGGATTGCGAATCTCTGATGTGGTCAGTCCAAATTCCAGTGCGCCATATGCGCCGCTCGATTCGGTTGTAAACTTCCGCTCAATTTTCATGGCCCCGTCCTGTCCAATGTGGGCGGCTGTCTCAGGCAGCCTGCCCCGTGTCCCCAATACCGCCTAGCGCCCCGGATATCGCTTTCCCCATTTTGAGCAGGGATGCCACCATAGATGGTGTGCCGATTTCCAGGTTACGCCCGAATACGCCACTAAATGTAGTGCCCGCTTCGACAACTGGACCAACCTGAAGCAAATCCGATGCGCTTTCAACGAAAATATCTGACTTACCCACTAGATTTTGTGCTTGACCTAAGCGCCTCTTCTAGGGGTGGCGTCACACAACTGTGATCTTGGCGAAAGCAGGCGCCAGCAAGCGGCTTGACGCGCCACTTCAACTGTCGCGGTTTTATCAGATATTTGGTGGACTTGCCGGAGCGCCTTCGCACCGAAAGTCTGCAAGGCGGGCGAAGTTTCCGATCGTCACCCGCGTCTGTTGATCAGAACGATTCCCGCCCCAACCAGACAGGCGGCCGCGATCAAACCCGGCACAAGCGGCTCTTTGAAGATCAGATAGCCCAAAGCCATCGCAAAAATTGGTGTCAGAAAGGAGAAAGATGCCACAGTCGAGGTGGGATAGACGGACAAAAGCCAAAGCCACGAAATGAATCCGCCCGCCACCACGATGGAGGCCTGAAAGATCAGCCAGACCCAGTGCATCGGTTCGATATCGCGGATCAAAGGGCCGAAGAAGGGGGCGGCCAGCAACAAGATCGGGGCGGAGACGGCAACCATCCAGAACAATTGCGCCTCGGGACCAGCGTCGCGCATTCGTGTGGCCCGCGCGATGAAGGCGGTTCCGGTCCATCCCCAAGCGCCCCCCAAGGCGAAAAGATCACCCCAGATATTGGCATGGCCCGAGGGGCTTTTGGACAAGATGGCCCATGCCGTTCCGACGAAAGCCAGAACCAACCCCAAGGCGCGGATCGGCGTGATGCGTTCGTTGGGCAAACCAAAATGCGCCAGAATCGCCATCCACAACGGCATGGAATAAAAAATCACCGCGGCACGGCCCACCGCAGTCAGATCCAGCGCCATGAACAAGCACAAAAACTCGGCCGCGAAAACCGCCCCCATCAACAGGCCGGGCCCCAGATCGGCCCAGCGCAGACGCCCAAGCAGACCGCGAAACCACAGCCAACCCGCGACAAAAACAATTGCCAGGGCCGACCGCAGTCCGGCGAAGAACACCGGTTGAAGCCCGGTATTGACCTCTTTGACGATGATCTGATTGCCCGCAAGCAACAGCGTCACCCCCAGCAGCGCCGCCAATCCGACGCTGTCTAACCGGTCCTTGCGCATATCTGTGCTCCTTGCGTGGCGTTGGCGCACCCTGTCGGGGCACGCCGGGAAGGTCAATTGCCCAAAATAGCTGGCAGAACGGGCAAACTTCGCCTAAAGCGGCGAAAACACTGCTGAGCCGATGGGGCCGTCATGACCAATATCATCGCCCGCTGCGAGGCAAAGGGCCTTAGGATGACGGATCAACGTCGGGTTCTGGCCCGCGTGATCGGCGATGCCGAGGACCATCCCGATGTGGAAGAGATTCATGTGCGCGCGTCGGCGATCGATCCGCGGATCTCGCTCGCGACGGTGTACCGGACCGTGAAATTGTTCGAAGAATCCGGCATTTTGGACAAATTGGAATTTGGGGATGGCCGCGCGCGCTATGAAGATGCCGAACGCGACCACCACGATCATCTGATTGACGTGTCGACCGGTCAAGTGATTGAATTCATCGACCCCGAGATTGAAGCCTTGCAGGAAAAGATTGCCGCCCGGCTTGGGTTTCGTCTGATCGGGCATCGGTTAGAGCTGTTGGGCATACCGGTGCGCAAGTGAACCCAGCCGAAAACCTGCGCGGCATCGGGCTGATGTCTGCATCCATGGCGTTCTTTGCGGTCGAGGACATGTTCCTGAAATTCGCGGCCCAGAATTTGCCGACGGGCCAGATCCTTTTGTTGACGGCGGTCTTCGGATTCGCGTTTTTTGCGTTGCTTGTGCGCCGGGAGGGCAACCGCACCCTGATCGGCGCTGCGCTGCATCCTTGGGTGATGGCCCGCAATGCTGGCGAGATGATCGGCACAATCGCCTATATCACTGCCCTCGCCTCGGTTCCGTTGGCGACGGTTTCGGCCGTTTTGCAAGCCATGCCTTTGGCCGTTACGATGGCCGCCGCTTTGTTCATGGGCGAGCGGGTGGGCTGGCGGCGCTGGACGGCGATTGGTCTGGGCTTTGTAGGGGTCATCATGGTGATCCGGCCCGGGATGGACGGGTTTCGCCCTGCCGGGCTGTGGGTGCTGGTAACCGTGGCAGGTTTGGCGCTGCGCGATCTGGCATCGCGGAAAATTCCGCACACAATTTCGAACAATCAGGTTTCTGCCTGGGGCATCGCATCGGTCGCCGTTCTGGGGGCTGGGATGATGCCGTTTCAAACGCCCGTCCTGCCGGATTTGGGGCAATCGGTGTTGTTGATCGGGGCCTTTGCCTTTGGCACGGCGGGCTATTGGGCGATTACTGCGGCCACGCGGGTTGGCGAGGTGTCGGTGGTATCGCCGTTTCGGTACTCACGTTTGATCTTTGCCATCGCGATTGGCACCTTTGTCTTTGGGGAAAGTCTGGACATGCTGACCCTTGCTGGGGCCGGGCTGATCATCGGGTCGGGGCTTTACTCCTATGCGCGCGAACGGGCGCGGCGGAAAGCGGCCGGGGTATAGGGTGTGCACCGCACGCCAGATGCGCCGTGCGGACCGGATGCATCGCAGAAATCTGGGCGACAATGCCCCAAGGGTGAGCCATGGCCCTTTCTTCTGTCACAAACCCCCGCTAAACGGGCCGAGAGAGCACCCTTTGCACGATGGAGCCCCTGCCCATGAGCACGATTGTTGATATTCACGCCCGCGAAATTTTAGACAGCCGGGGCAATCCCACGGTTGAGGTTGATGTGGTACTGGAAAGCGGGGCCATGGGCCGCGCAGCCGTTCCTTCGGGGGCGTCGACGGGCGCACACGAAGCGGTGGAGCGCCGCGACGGCGACAAAGCCCGTTACAAGGGCAAAGGTGTTCTGGAGGCCGTGGCGGCCGTTAACGGCGAATTGGCGGAAGAGCTGGTTGGCTTTGATGCCACCGAGCAGGTCGGCATTGACCGCACGATGATCGAAATGGACGGAACCCCCAACAAGGGCCGTCTTGGCGCAAATGCGATTCTGGGCGTGTCCTTGGCAGTGGCCAAGGCAGCCGCCGAGTTCACCGGCCAGCCGCTTTACCGCTATATCGGGGGAACCTCGGCCCGGGTTTTGCCGGTTCCGATGATGAACATCATCAACGGAGGAGAACACGCAGACAATCCAATCGACATTCAGGAATTCATGATCATGCCGGTTGGAGCGGCGAACATCCGCGAGGCGGTTCGTATGGGCTCTGAAGTGTTCCACACGTTGAAGAAGGAACTTCAAGACGCCGGGCATAACACCGGAATCGGCGATGAGGGCGGCTTTGCACCGAACTTGAGCTCTGCCCGCGACGCGCTTGATTTCATTTTGAAATCCATTGAAAAGGCAGGCTACACGCCGGGGGATGATATCTGCCTTGCACTGGATTGCGCGGCCACCGAATATTTCAAGGGTGGCAAATACGAGATGAAGGGCGAAGGCAAATCGCTGAGCATCGAGCAGAATGTTGATTTCCTTGCAGGTCTTGCGGCCGATTATCCGATCATCTCCATCGAAGATGGGTGTTCGGAAGATGATTGGGAGGGCTGGAAACTGCTGACCGACCGTTTGGGCAGCAAGATTCAATTGGTGGGCGATGATTTGTTCGTCACCAACCCGCGCCGTCTGGCCGAAGGCATTGCGCGTGGTTGCGCCAATTCCATGTTGGTGAAGGTCAACCAGATCGGCACCCTGACCGAAACCCTGCAGGCCGTCGATATGGCCCATCGGGCGCGGTATACCAATGTGATGTCGCACCGTTCGGGCGAGACCGAAGATGCCACCATCGCAGACCTTGCAGTGGCGACAAACTGCGGTCAGATCAAAACCGGATCCCTGTCACGTTCGGATCGGCTGGCCAAATACAACCAGTTGATCCGCATCGAAGAAATGCTGGGCGAGACCGCCGAATTCGCTGGCCGGTCCATCCTGAAAGTCTGAAGGATCGCCGCGTCAAGTCTTTGGGGCATCCTTCGGGATGCCCCTTTTCAGTTCAACGCCACCTTGAACTCTTGCAAGGTGTTGCCGCCGTCCACGGTAATCAGTTGCCCCGTCAGATAGCTTGCTTCGCGTGAGGCCAAGAACACCGCCACGTGGCCAATTTCCTGCGGGGTTCCGGCGCGGCCAATCGGGGTGAAGCGCCCGGCCACCACTTCGCCTTCGGAGGAGGAGCCGGTATGGATCCATCCCGGACCGATGCAGTTGACCGTGACGCCGTGCGGGCCGTTTTCAATGGCCTGAACGCGGGCCATTCCAAGCATGCCCGCCTTGGCCGCGGCATAGGGCCCGGACCCTGCAATGCCCACCAGCGGCCCGGTGACTGACGACATATGAACGACGCGCCCGTAATGGCGCGCAATCATGCCGGGCAAGACGGCCCGGCTGACCATGAAGGCCGATTTCAGACTGATCGCGATCTGAAAATCAAAATCCTCATCGCTGACCTGATCCATGGTCGCCCGTTTTGGCGATTTTCCAGTCTGCGACATCCCGGCATTGTTGATCAGAATATCAATTGGGCCCAAGGCAGCACTGGCGGCGGCCACCAGAGATTGCACCTGTGCGGGATCGGTCAGATCGGCGGTTGCGGCGAAACAATCGGCCGTGCCCAGATCTGCCAATCTGTCAAAAATCCGGTCCGTCGTGGCGGTGATGGCCACCTTGGCGCCCGCTGCCCGCAACAGCTGCGCGGTCGCAAAGCCAATCCCATCGGCAGCCCCTGCCCCGGTCACCAGCGCGACGCGCCCTTGAACCCCTGTCATGCCTGATCCCTTCGCACACTCTTGCCTTGGCCAAGGATGCTGGCATTGTGGCAGGCGCACAGCAAGGGGCAAACCATGAGCGCCGACAAGATCATCGCCCTTCTGGGCCTGCAGCCCCATCCCGAAGGCGGATGGTACCGGCAAACATGGCAGGGCCCGATCGTGGACGGCCGGGCCAGCGGGACGGCCATCTATTTTCTATTGAAGGCGGCGGAGCGCAGCCATTGGCACCGGGTTGATGCCGATGAGATCTGGTTGTTTCACGCAGGATCGCCGCTGCGCCTGTCGGTGGCGCAAACCGATCTTGGCCCCGCGCAGCAGATAACACTGGGCCCCGATGTCTTGGACAATCAGCACCCGCAGGCGATTGTGCCCAAAGGGTTCTGGCAGGCGGCTGAAAGCATGGGCGCTTATACCTTGGTGTCCTGCACAGTCTCGCCGGGGTTTGAATTTGGCGGCTTTGAATTGGCCGCGCCGGGGTTTGACATTGCAGGATGATGGGCGCGAAGGGCGGCGGTCGGCAAGGCCCGCAAAGGACGAGCATGGACCATAAAGCACTTATACAGTCTTTGTCGCCCGACCTGCGCGCGGATTTGACGGAACGGTCGAACCGCGCTGGACTTGTACATTTGTGCGGACATCTGGGGGTGATCGGGGCCTGCACGACGATTCTGCTTTATGGCCCCGCGCTGTGGTGGATCGCCCTTCCGGTTCAAGGGATTGCCTTGACGTTCCTTTTCACGCTGGAACACGAGGCCACCCACAAGACCCCGTTCGAAAGCCCCATGTTGAACGAAACGGTTGGGCGTTTGGCCGGGCTTGTGCTGATCTTGCCTTTTGAATGGTTCCGCTACTTTCATCCGGCGCATCACAAATACACCAATCTGCCCGGACAGGATCCCGAACTTGACGGGGCAAAGCCGATGACCCGCCAGCAATGGGCCTTTCATGTGTCGGGCCTGCCCTATTGGGGATCGCAAAGTCGTCTGGTTCTGGCCTTGGCCTTGCGGCGGCCGATAGACGCCCGGTACATTCCGCCGTCGGCCTTGCCCCGGATACGGCGCGAGGCGCAGGCGATGCTGGCCCTTTACGCGGCCGCTGGGATGAGCCTGTTTTGGTCGCCCCTAGTCTTGTGGCTTTGGATCTTGCCGATGATTTTGGGGCAGCCCTTTTTGCGTCTGTATCTTCTGGCCGAACATGGGGATTGCCCGACAGTGTCCAATATGCTGGAAAACTCTCGAACCACGTTCACCAACCAAATCATCCGCTTTTTTGCTTGGAACATGCCCTATCACGCCGAACACCACAGCTATCCGGCGGTCCCGTTCCATAAGCTGCCCGCTTTGAACGCCGTTCTGCGCCAGAACTTGCGCACGACAGCGACGGGATATGCCGCCTTCACAAAGGCTTATTTGGCGCGGCGGCCGTAAGGCGCGGACTGAAACATTGTTTTGCGCGGCGCAGGGCCAACCGCGCAAGTTAGACATGGCGCTTTGCCGCGTCCTTCGGTAACTGGGCCAGCATGTCACCTGAACCGAACCGCAAGAACGAAGACACGGCCGCCGGGTTCGCCTTTGCGCTGACGGCGTATTGTTTATGGGGCTTTTTGCCCATCTACATGAAGGCCCTTTCCGACGTCCCGACGATTGAAGTCTTGGCGCACCGCGTGATCTGGTCGGTGCCGATTTCCGTTTTGGTGCTGGTCATTCTGCGCAGCACGGGGGATCTGTGGGCAGCGATCACATCGCTGCGGATGCTGGGGATGGCCATGATGACGGCCGCGTTGATTTCGGTCAATTGGGGCATCTATGTCTGGTCGATCCAGACGGGGCACGCCTTGGATGCCGCCTTGGGCTATTACATAAATCCCTTGTTCAGCATCTTTCTGGGGGCCGTCCTTTTGGGGGAAAAGCTGTCCTTGTGGCAAAAACTGGCCATTGGTCTTGCGGCACTTGCCGTTGTTATTTTGACATATGAGGCCGGACGTGTGCCGGTTGTGGCGCTGTCTTTGACCGTGACCTGGGGCCTTTATGCCTATCTGAAAAAGCAGCTTCCCCTTGGACCCAACCAAGGTTTTGCGTTGGAAGTGCTGATCTTGTTGCCTTTCGCGCTGGGCTATGCGGTCTGGCAACAACAGCAAGGAACGGCGTCATTCTTGCACGTTGATCTGTCCAAGGATCTGCTGCTTGTCGGCCTTGGGCTTGTCACCGCTGGACCGTTGATGATTTACGCCAATGCCGCGAAACTGCTGCGTTTGTCGACGATCGGGATCTTGCAATACATTGCCCCGACCATGATTTTTCTGACGGCTGTCTTTTGGTTCGGCGAACCCTTCGGGCAAGCGCGCATGATCGCCTTTCCGATGATCTGGGCGGCGTTGGTGCTGTATACCACAAGTCTTGTTCGCCAAGCCCGCGCAAAGGCATAGACAGCATCAGACCCGGCGCAAAAAGCCATATTTCAGAAGCCACATGACGATCCGGTCAACGTTGTTGCGCTGCAGGCCCGTGAGCGCGAGCAAGGCGGGCACGTCAAGTCCGGCACCTTCAGCCGATTGCACGGCCTGATAGACCGCGCCAATATCCCGAGGCGCGGCGAAGATCCTTTTCGTTCCCAAATAATCCCGTGCGACCAATGTGTCATTCAGGTTTGGCAAACCATCGCGGGCCACGGCCACAAAACGCTTGCCGTCATGGGCTGTCTGTTCGGTGGGATAGCTTGCAAAAAGTTTGGTCGGTGCTGGCGCCAAGGGCAGACTTTCCGCCGCATAGCGGCGAAATCGCGCGGCGTTGACACGGCGGCGCCGATCCTGCTCGGCCCAAAGATCCTGCATCTGGGGAATGATCCGCGACCAATCGTACAATGCGTCAGCCCGCTTTTTCCCGGCGGCACCCAAACTGCGGCGCAGATCCGGGTTTTGCACCAAAGTCATGATCTTGGCCTGCAACTCCTCCATATCGATTTCCGTGACCGCCGACACCGAGGCGCAGTATTGGGTATAATTATCCACGCCCCCGTGATGACGCAGCGCCTCTTCGGAGGTATGGCGCGGGGTCAAGGTGCGGGTGGTCACGCGCAATCCGACATCGGGGGAAACGGTATCTTTCATCCCGTCCCAATCACTGACAAGCAATGGCAAACCGGCGGCCATCGCCTCGATCGGGGCAAGGCCAAAGGTTTCCTGTATATTGTCGATCAGAAACAGGAACACATCAGACCCGGATAGGGCCGCTTTTCGTTCTTCGGCCTTGGAGCCGTCGAGAATCATGAAATTCACATCCGGCATCAGTTTGGCAGCGCCGGTTTCAAAGACGCGGCGACCGTAGGCATCAGAGAAGACCCCGCAAAAAACCAGGTGCAAGCGTTGTCCGCCGGTCAGTTGGCGCTGGACGCGCTGCAAGGCGGTGTAGATGGGAAAGGGATCGAATTTTTCATGCGGGGTCAGACGGGCGATGGTGGTGAAGACGACATCCTGAGGGGTGGCACCTAGCCGTTCGCGCAGAGAAATGCCGGCTGCGGCCTCGGGGCGGAAATCCTCGCAATGCACGCCAAGGGGGATGACGGGCAACATGGGCCGTGGGGGCGGATTGGCCCCAAAATGGGCACGAACATGTTGATCTGTCAGATCAAATTGCACTTGAACGGCCGATTGTACCGCCCGCGATGTGCAGATCACCGCGTCCCAGTCCATCACCGGGGCAAAGCGCAGATCGAAAAAACCGCGCATGACGGCGGTCGTTGAGGTGGTATGGGTAATGCCGCAGATTGACCAGGACCCGGTGCCGTAGGGCGCCCGGCGCCAAGCATCAGCGGTGTAGTTGGGGCTGGGATAAAAGAAGGTGCCCACGGGGGCCAAGGCATTGGGCGCGCGCATCGGCACATGGCGCGTTGCAAGCCCGGGGCGCAGTTCCTGTGCCAACACCTTCACCGGTTCAATTTCAGCCACTTCTTTGGACATGAGCACAACTTCGTCCACATCGGCGTGCCGCAGGAACCCGCGCAAGAAACTATCCCCCGCCACGCGCCGACCATTGATACCCTTTGCTTTGGGATCAAAGCCATCTTGAGCATAAAAAATCGCCGCGTTTCGGTTCGGTGCCGTCATTTTACTTCCATCCACAGCCACGGAGTCGGGCCACTTCGCCATTCCCACAATGCAATCAACCTGTCCAGATCGGACAAATCGTTCATCCATTCGGGCAAAAGCTGCGGTGCGAGCGTACGGTCAATTCTTGTGATCGTATGGGTTGCCTGAAACCGTGCTGCGATCCGGTCCGTCAGACCGGGGCGCATGACATCATGACATTCGACCAAGATGTCAGCCACGGCCAGACCGGGCGCTGTTTGCGGATCCAGCAGTTCCTCTTCGGCCCCTTCGATATCGCACAGCACAAAGGTGCGCTTTCGAAAGCACCAATTGAAATCATCGGCACTGATCATACCGCCCACATCTACCCTGCCGTCCACCCCGTTGCGCAGGGCGTGATCGCGGCACAAGGCCTGCGCCGCCGGATTCGAATCGCGGGCGAGGATTCGCGCTTTTGGCAGACGCCGGGCCAATCCCACAGCATAATACCCCTCGGCGCAGCCTATATCGATGATTTGGCGATACCGGCGGGCAATGACCTGTTCAAATATCGGCGTCAAAGACGCTTCGTAGCATCCCATCAAGCGCGCGGCTTTGGCACCTTCTGACGCGGGCACAGAATAATCCATGCCCGCAAAGGGGCCGTTCAGGACCGTGTTGCCTGACCGCGCAACCAAGGTGTTGACCATCAATGTCGAACGCCATTTGGCCAAAGTACGCAGCGCCATTTCAAGCGACTTGGGATCCGCAGGTAAATTTGCGAACCGTTTCAGTTCGGCATGAGCGGCCAGTGTCAAGGAAGATTGACCCTGTGCAGACTGGTCTTTTGTCTTTGGTAAAGCTGACATCAAAAAGCACCGCAAAATTTTCTAAGACGCGGGTATAATACGCCCGATCAAAGGAATAGTGGTGCCCAAGTACGCTGTCTATGAAAACAAACCCTTAAACCGGAAGGAAAATCATCGCGGCCCCATTCATGCAATACCGCAGTCCCGTGGGTTTTGGGCCATCTTCGAAGACATGGCCCAAATGTCCGCCGCAGCGCCGGCAGTGCACTTCGGTGCGGCTGCCAAAGAGGCCCGGATCATTCTTTGTGGCCACGGCGTTGTCGAGCGCCTGGAAAAACGATGGCCAGCCGGTTCCGGAGTCATATTTTGCCAAAGATGAGAACAACGGCAAGGCGCAGCCTGCACAGGCAAAGGTGCCTTCGCGGTGTTCGGCGTTCAGGGGGCTTGAACCCGCCACTTCAGTTGCCTCTTCGCGCAGGACGGCAAATTGTTCCGGGGTCAGGCGGGCCCGCCATTCTTGCTCTGACAGGGTGACTTCGAAAGATTCGGCCCGCAAAGGCGGGGCAAGAACAAGGGCTGCAAACGAAGTCAGGACGAAGCGGCGTTTCATGACGGTCTCCTTTATCTTGGGTGACGATACTGCTGATACGCGTCATTGCGCCCAGAAGTTTCAACATCTCTTCAAGTTGCGACATCAACACCGGCCCTGCCCTTGCAGCCTGCCAGAAATTGCTTCACTACTTCTTCGAAATTGCGCCGGCCCTTCGGCCGTGCGAGTGGGATATGGACTGCACGGGATGCCAGAGACGATGATGAAACCAACAGAAGAAATCTCGGTCCGTGAGGTCTTTGGGATTGATACAGAGATGCGCGTTAAGGGTTTTGCGGAAAAAACCGACCGCGTGCCCGAAATTGACAGCACGTATAAATTCGACCCTGATACGACTTTGGCGATTCTTGCCGGCTTTGCCTATAATCGCCGCGTGATGATCCAAGGCTATCACGGCACGGGTAAATCAACGCATATCGAACAGGTCGCCGCCCGGCTGAACTGGCCCTGTGTGCGGGTGAACCTTGACAGCCACATCAGCCGGATCGACCTGATCGGCAAAGATGCGATCAAGCTGCGGGACGGCAAGCAGGTAACAGAATTCCACGAAGGCATTCTGCCTTGGGCGCTGCGCAACGCGGTGGCCATCGTGTTTGACGAATACGACGCCGGCCGGGCCGACGTGATGTTCGTTATTCAGCGCGTTCTGGAACATGATGGCAAGCTGACCTTGCTGGATCAGAACGAAATCATCACGCCGCATCCGTCTTTCCGTCTGTTCGCGACGGCGAACACGGTGGGCCTTGGCGATACCACGGGCCTGTATCACGGCACGCAGCAAATCAACCAAGCCCAAATGGACCGTTGGAGTCTGGTGGCTACGCTTAACTATCTGTCGCACGATGCGGAATCCGCCATCATTCTGGCCAAGAATGCGCATTACAACACGGAAAAGGGACGCAAGCAGATCAGCCAGATGGTCACCGTCGCAGACTTGACGCGGACTGCTTTCATGAATGGGGATCTGTCCACGTTGATGAGCCCGCGCACCGTTCTGAACTGGGCGCAAAATGCCGAGATTTTTCGGGATCTTGGCTATGCCTTCCGGCTGACATTCCTGAACAAATGTGACGAGTTGGAACGGACCACGGTGGCCGAATTCTATCAGCGCTGCTTTGGTGAGGAACTTCCAGAATCCGCGGCCTCGACGGCGATGAAATGATCCGTCATGCGGCGCTGTTCCGGCTGAAACATTCCGGCGGATCGCCGCAGGAGGCCAGTTTTTTGGCCGCCCTTGGCGATCTGCGGGGCCTTCCGGGGGTTCAAGACTTTCTGATTTCGCGCGAAACCAGCCCCAAGAATCCCTATGAGTTTGCCGTGTCGATGGTTTTTGCCGATCAAGCGGCGTATGACGGGTACAACAACCATCCGGGCCATGTGGCATTTGTCGAAGGTCGCTGGATCCCGGAAGTGGCAGAGTTCATGGAACATGACACCGTGGCGATTGCGTAACGCGCGACCTCTGTGACCGGCGCCTTTGACCTGCACTGCGTCCTGAGCCGTCTGTGATTTGAACATTACGCCGTCAAGAATAAAGAAACGGCGGCCCTAGGGGACCGCCGTTTTTGTATGCGTATCGATGGGGTTCAGGCGCGGGCCGCCATGGTTGCCTTTGCCCACCAGACCAGATCATCAAGCGAGGCCTTCGCGGCGGGCAACAGATTTGCCTCGACGTCCGCCATCTTGCCCGAACCGCCCATGCCGGGATGAACCTTGAAGAAATCGCCCATCCCCAGATGCACGGCGTTGCGCGTTGGCACCATTTGCAATTCAACCCCGATCAGGCGCAGATGTTCCAAAGCGCGCGTTCCCCCCACAGCCCCATAGGCGATGGCGGTAAAGGGTTTGTGGGCCCATTCAACATAGGCCTGATCCAACGCGTTCTTGAGCGAACCGGTGACCGAGCGGTTATATTCCGCCACGACAAAGATATAGCCGTCAAACTCTGCCAACTTCTTTTGCCAAGCCACTGCTTTGGGATCGGAAGAGGGCATCCACATGTTGGAGGCCATTTCGTTGAACATTGGCAGATCGTACTCCCGAAGGTCGAGCAATTCGACCGTCATGTCGTCGCGCACCTGAGCCTGAGCCAGCATCCACTGGGCCGGAATATCGGCAAACCTCGTGGCGCGGGTGGAGCCAATGATAAGAGCGATTTTCGGTTTGGACATGGAAACACCTTTTTGAATTTGATGACACCGTCTTACCCGATCAACTTGGATGCGCATATTGCGGAATAAAGAACCCCTATTGTGCACAAAAGCGCAGAAGTCTTGCTTTGCGACGACCCTGCTTAATTGACAGCTGCCCTTGCTCCTTTCCGCCTGAACTGCCAATCTGTCGCCATCATGATGAAGCCAACAGACAACCCCGCCGATCCGTTCAAAAAAGCCCTGGCCGAGGCCACGCGCACCATGGCCGATGATCCGGACATGACCGTGACCTATTCGGTCGATCCGGCCGGCATGACCAAAGAAGGTGTTCGCCTTCCCCAAGTCAGCCGCCGCATGACCCGGGACGAGGTTTTGCTGGCCCGCGGCACGGCAGACGCCTTTGCGATGCGCCGCAAGTACCACAATGATGCCACGTCGGCCCGTTATGCCCCGACAGGGCAGCTGGCCCGAGATATTTATGACGCCATGGAAGTGGCCCGCTGCGAGGCGATGGGCGCGCGCGCCATGCCCGGCACGGCAACCAATATTGACGCAAAGATCGCGCATGAGGCGGACCGAAAGGGCTATGCCCAGATTACATCCGCCGCTGATGCGCCCTTGCCCTTGGCCGCCGGCTATCTGGTGCGCCATCTGGCCACCGGGCGCGATCTGCCCAAGGGGGCGGATAATGTGATGAATCTGTGGCGCGGCTTCATTGAAGACCAAGCCTCGGGTACGTTGGACAATATCGATCATGTCTTGTCAGATCAGGCGGCCTTTGCGCGGTTGGCCCGCAAGGTGATTGCCGATCTGGGATATGGCGACCAATTGGGCGATGATCCGGATCGAGACGATCCTCAGGATGATGGCGGCGAGGAAGCGGCCGAGGAAAGCCCGGACGACGGAGGTTCGCAAGAGCAGGAATCCGAAGAATCCGAAGCCTCGCCCGAGCAAAGCCAGGAAGATCAGGACGACCAATCGCAGGCCCAGGTCACGATGGAAGACCAAGCCGACATGGAACAGGGCGATGAGGCGGAATTGCCCGAAGGCGAGGCCCCGCTTGAACCGCCGCCGCCTGCTGCCCATTCTGATGCCGATCCGAACTACGCCGTCTATACCACTGATTTCGATGAAGAAATCATGGCCGAGGAATTGGCCGAACCGGCCGAGTTGGAACGTCTTCGCGCGTATCTGGATCAACAGTTGGATCCGTTGAAAGGCGCCGTGTCACGCTTGGCAAACAAGCTGCAACGGCGACTTCAGGCGCAGCAAAACCGGTCATGGCTGTTTGATCTGGAAGAAGGCACGCTGGATGCCGGTCGTCTGGCGCGTGTGGTGGCCAACCCGACCACACCCTTGTCGTTCAAACAGGAAAAAGACACCGAGTTTCGCGATACCGTGGTTACCTTGCTGATCGACAATTCTGGGTCCATGCGGGGCAGGCCCATTTCGATTGCGGCGATTTGTGCCGATGTTCTGGCACGCACGCTGGAACGCTGCTCTGTCAAGGTCGAGATCCTTGGATTCACAACCCGTGCGTGGAAGGGGGGGCAAAGCCGCGAACGTTGGTTGGCACAGGGCCGCCCGCAACAACCCGGCCGGTTGAACGACCTGCGCCACATCATCTATAAATCAGCAGATGCGCCTTGGCGGCGCGTTCGGCCCAATCTTGGGCTGATGATGAAAGAAGGTCTGCTGAAGGAAAATATCGACGGTGAGGCTTTGGAATGGGCCCATCGGCGCATGCTGCGCCGCCCCGAAGCGCGCAAGATCATGATGGTGATTTCAGACGGTGCGCCGGTGGACGATTCATCCTTGTCGGTCAATCCCGCAAACTTTTTGGAAAAGCATTTGCGCGATGTGATCGCCATGGTGGAACGCCGCCGCGCGGTTGAATTGATTGCCATCGGCATTGGCCATGATGTGACCCGGTACTATCAACGGGCTGTCACGATCACCGATGTTGAACAATTGGCTGGCGCGATGACAGAGCAGCTGGCCGGTCTGTTTGAAAGCGATGCGCGCAAACGCGACCGTCTGTTGAATCGGCGTGCCGGCTGAGTCTGCTCGGCCGACGAAGTTTGTGATCCGAAAAAGAGGCGCGCCATGTTTCAGACCTTTGACAGCACTGCCAGTCCGGCCCAAGGGCCTGCGCGTCTGGCGGCCCTGCGCAGAGCGATGCAGTCGGCAGGCATACAGGGCTTTGTGATCCCGCGATCGGACGTGCATCAGGGCGAATATGTCGCGGCGCGGGATGAGCGTTTGCAATGGCTGACGGGTTTTACGGGGTCAGCCGGGTTTTGCATCGCGTTGATGGACAAGGCAGGTGTCTTTATCGATGGGCGGTACCGCACGCAGGTGAAGGGTCAGGTCGACTTGGCCCATTTCACACCCGTTCCCTGGCCAGAGGTGAAACCCGGGGAATGGCTGCGCCAGAATATGGGCAGCGGCGTGGTCGGCTTTGACCCTTGGCTTCACACGGCGGACGAGATTGCCAAGATCGAAGCGGCCCTAAACGGAACGGGGATTGATCTTCGCCCGATGGCGAATCTGGTTGATACGATCTGGCCAGACCAGCCCGATGCGCCCACGGGACGCGCCTTTGCCCATCCGGTCGAATTTGCGGGCGAGACATCGGCATCCAAACGGGCCCGTCTGGCGCAGAGTCTTCGGCAAGATGGCCAAACCGCCGCTGTCATCACCCTGCCCGACAGCCTGTGCTGGCTGCTTAATCTGCGCGGATCGGACGTGCCACGGAACCCGATTTTGCATGGCTTTGCGATCTTGCATGACACAGGAGCCGTCACCCTGTTCGCCGAGGCTGGCAAATTTGATGCGGCAACCTTGGCCAGCCTTGGCGATGATGTCCTTTTGAAACCTACGGGCGATTTTGGGGCGGCATTGCGCGCGCTGGGCGGGACCGTGCGCATTGACAAAGGCACCGCCCCCTTGGCGATCAGCCAGATCTTGGCGGCGGCCCGCATCAGCTTTGCCTGGGGCGATGATCCGTGCCGTCTGCCCAAGGCGTGCAAGAACGCCGCCGAAATTGAAGGAATGCGCCAAGCCCATCTGCGCGACGGTGCTGCCATGGTGGAATTCTTGTGTTGGCTGGACGAGTTGGCCCCCAAGGGCGGTTTGACCGAGATTTCAGCAGTGCAGGCCCTTGAAGGCTTTCGCCGCGCGACCAATGCCCTGCACGACATCTCGTTTGATACCATTTCTGGCGCGGGCCCCAACGGCGCCATCATGCATTACCGCGTCACCGAAGACAGCAACCGCGCCCTTGGCAAGAACGAATTGTTCTTGGTGGATTCGGGGGCGCAATACCTGGACGGAACCACCGACATCACCCGAACGGTCGCCATTGGGGACCCGGGCGACACTGCGCGGCGTTGTTATACGCGGGTGCTGCAAGGCACCATCGCCATCTCGCGGGCCCGTTGGCCGCGCGGGCTGTCGGGGCGGGATCTGGACCCACTGGCACGCGCGGCGCTTTGGGCGGCGGGGCAGGATTTTGATCATGGCACCGGGCATGGCGTTGGGGCCTTCCTGTCGGTTCATGAGGGCCCACAGCGCCTGTCGCGGATCAACGAGGTGCCCTTTGAAGAGGGCATGATCCTGTCGAATGAGCCGGGATATTACCGCGAAGGTGAATTCGGGATTCGGCTGGAAAACCTGATTGTGGTGGAAAAGGCGCCCCATCTGCAAGGTGGGGATACGCGCGACCAACTGGGTTTCGAAACGTTGACCTTCGTACCTTTTGACACGCGCCTTGTGATCACCGATGAACTGGCAAAGGCCGACCGCGATTGGCTGAACGCCTATCACGCCCAAACTCTGGCAAAGTTGGCCCCTCGCCTGTCAGCCAAGGCGCTGGCTTGGGCAAAGACCGCCTGCGCTGCAATCTGATTGCCCGCCCCTTGGCCTTGCTGAGGTGAAAGACAGAAAAGGAAAACGAATGGCCTATCTGACCATAACACCTGCCACATCACCCTATCGCATCCGCGCCGGAAGCGAGGTTTTGGGCCAAACCAGCCGCGCCCTGAACCTGCAAGAAGGGGGATCCGCCGCCGTTGTCTATGTGCCGCGCGATGATGTGGACATGTCCCGGCTGGAGCTGAGCACACGCCAAACCCGTTGCCCCCACAAGGGTACCTGCAGTTACTATCATATCCGCGCCGCATCGGGGCGTCTGGAAAATGCCATCTGGAGCTATGAGACACCCCTGCCGGGGGCAGAGGCGATTGCGGGTCATCTGGCGTTTTACCCCAATTTGGTCAGCCTTGAGGTGATCTAAGCCTGTGCTGCCACGTTGCGCACCCGTTCCACCATGGCGCGCAATCCATTTGAACGCTGCGACGACAGGTGATCTGTCAGGCCCAGCCGGGCCAATTCTGCAGGCGCATCCACCTTGCCCACGTCGGCTGCGGAAAGGCCTGAATAAAGGGCATGCAGGATCGCGATCAGGCCCCGCACGATCATTGCATCCGAGGTTCCTTGAAAGTCGAAGCGTCCGCCATCGATGATCGGGCGCAGCCAAACCTGACTGGCACATCCTTCCACTTTCAAGGCAGGAACCTTGAAGGTCTCGTCAAGATCGGGAAAGGCTTTGCCAAGTTCGATCACATGACGATATCGGTCTTCCCAATCGTCAAAAAAGGCAAAGGTTTCGGCGATCTCTTCAAAGGCGGGGCTGGCCATGGCACTCTCCATCAACGTCGTCCTTGGCTAACGAAGCTGCGCCCAAAGGTCCAGCCTTAGGCTTTCCAAACGCCGGGGCATAAGGTAGCAAGGGGCAAAGACGGGAACCTATTCATGCGCCTTTCGCCTGCCATTGCCCTTGCCGGGCTGATCCTTGTCACCGCCTGCGGCGGATTTGGGACGAGCAAGCTCAACCCGCTCAACTGGTTCAAACGGGCGGCCCCCGAAGCGATTGAATTTGTGCAGCGCCCGGTGGACGCGCGCGCCCTTGTGCCGCAGGTGAGTGACATGAAGGTTGAAGCCTATCCGGGCGGCGCAATTGTGCGCGCCACGGGTGTGCCGCCGTCGCAAGGCTGGTGGAACGCTGAATTGGTGAAGATCGAGAGCGAAGACGCGGGCGTGTTGGTATACGAGTTCCGAATCTTCCCGCCGCCGACGCCCCGCCCGGCGGGCACGCCGTTCTCACGGCAGGTGACGGTCGCAACATCGGTAAGCGATATCGCTTTGGACAGCATCAGCAAGATTGTGGTTCAGGGCGAAACCAACGCCCTGTCGTCGCGCCGCTAAGGGCTTTTCGCCTTACAGGTGGACAACGCGCACTTCGTTGCCTTTGGCCGACAAGGCAATCTCGCCGCGGCACAGACGCATGGCGTCATCGCCAAAAACCTCGGCCCGCCATCCCTTCAGGGCCTCGCCTTCGCGCCCGCCCGCGGCGATTGCATCCAGCTCAGAAGCCGAGGCGATCAATTTGGGGGCCACACCCAAGGATTCGGACTTCGCCTTCAACAAAACCCGCAGAAGATCGGCCAAGGCCGGGTTCACTTGCAGTTGCTCTTTGTCCGCTTCGATCTTCGGGACGTCCCCGGTTTCCATTCCGGTCTTGATCGCCGCCAAAATCCCTTCGGCAATTTCCGACTTGCGCCCTTCACGCAGCAATAGCCGCGAGCGTCCGAGTTCTTCGATCGTTGTGGGACGGGTGGATGCCAGTTCTAGCAGGGCATCGTCTTTCATCACACGGCTGCGAGGGACGTTTTGGGCCTGCGAATAGGTCTCGCGGAACCGCGCCAATTCCCGCACGATGGCCAGAAACCGCCCCGAGGTCGTGCGAGTTTTGATCCGCAGCCATGCCTCTTCGGGGCGCACCGTATAGGTTTCGGGATCCAGAAGGATTTGCAATTCGTCTTCCAGCCAGTGCGTCCGGCCATTCTTGGCCAATTGCGCCGCCAGCCATTCGTAAATCACCCGCAGGTGGGTGACATCAGCGATGGCGTATTCCGATTGCGCCTGGCTGAGCGGCCGACGCGACCAATCGGTAAAGCGCGATGTTTTATCGAGGTTCTGCTTTGCGATGCGCTTGACCAAGGTTTCATAGCCTGCCTGCTCGCCAAATCCGCAGACCATGGCTGCGACTTGGGTATCGAACAGCGGTTTGGGAAAGACCCCGCCTTCGACAAAGAAGATCTCAAGATCTTGGCGCGCCGCATGAAAAACCTTCACGGTCGCCTCGTGCCGGAACAGATCATACAAAGGTTCCATGCTCATCTGATCGCCTTCAATCGGATCAACCAGCACGGCATCGCCGTTCTTGCCGGGCAAGGCCATTTGGATCAGACATAGTTTTGACCAATAGGTCCGCTCGCGCAGGAACTCGGTGTCGATTGTGACGTAGGGTTCGGCTTTGGCGGCGGTGCAAAAGGCGGCGAGGTCTTCTGTCGTTGTGATCGTGCGCATCAGGCGTCTTTCGCAAAACACGGGGGCATCCCGCCCTACCGCTATAGGCACGGGGCGCAGGCTTGGCAAATCCCTTTTGCGGCAAGTTGCCATGGCTGGGTGAGTCTTGGCCGGCGGGTCAGGCCCAAAGTTCGGGCTGCTGGGCGTATCCGATGTACAAGGGGTGCTTTGGATCTCCGGCCTTGGTCAGGCCCAGATGAAACAGCGGGCGGCCTGTGCTGCGCAACAGTCGGGCCACCTCGGCGCCGCGCCCCAGATGCGCGCCATGCGTGCCCCAGGCGCAGATCAGAACATCGACATCCTGTGCCAAGGCAGTGATGGCTGCATCGTTGCCGGGCCCTATGGGATCGGCCTGCGCGCGCATGACCTTTGGGTCTGTGGCGCGGTAGGAGAAGATATTGGCTACGCCAAAGCCATCAAACCCCAAGGTGCGGGCCCGGCGCTCACAACGTTCGACCGTCGGGTCATTTTGAACCTCCGTCGCGGTAGAGGGGTTTAGCATGACAAAGCCTATCTTGCGGGTAGATTGCCCCCAATCGCGCCACAAAACGTATCGGTAAAGGCCGCAATCAGAATAGATTGCACGGCTGGCGGCATCGCCCTTTTGGAATCTGCGTTCAACGGTCATGAGGCCGTGGATAACTGTTATTCTTCATTTGACAAAGAGGGAGGCGGTTGAATTATTGGGGTCGTTGTTTTCTGGGGAAACATGGTGTGGCGTACGAAGTGTGGATTCCGGCAGTTTTTATTGCCATCGCGGGTGTGTCTTTGCTGATTGATTTTGGCGATTTTGCAACGTCAGAACCCCTGAATGATCAAGATGACGATCTGTTCGAGATGGACCAGATTTCGGATGATTTTGATGCGCTGGATGCGGGTCAGTCCAGTGCTGTCGCTGATTTTCCGATGGTGGCTGCAAACAGCCCCGATGCCCCCACCCAGAGTTAGACCACCGTCACCGGCTTTTGCCCGGGCGGCGGCGTCAGCAGTGATCGCAGCAGCGACATGGGGTGACTGCGCAGCGTCAGCCGCATTGACACATAATCCTCAACCACAGCCTCTCCCTCGGTCAGATCGGGGAATCGCACCAAAGTTTCGTCAAGCCCCTCTCCGTCAATATCGCGGGCAAACAGCGGCAAGGGCGCCAACCCTGCCACCCCCTGCGCCGCCCACAGCGCCTCGCGCCGGTTCAAGCCCAGCACCGCAAAGGCATCCGCTTCGGCCAGTTTTGCCAACGTCGGGGGGCGCACACCGGCACGGCGCCACAGGTCTTCGACCCCGGGATAGCCATTGCCACGACTGGCGACGATCCACATCGCCTCGTCTTCGGCCATGCCCTTGATCTGCCGAAAGCCAAGCCGCAATCGCAGTCCGTCCAGACTTTCTTCAAGGACATTGTCCCAATGGCTGCGGTTGATGCAGGGGGGCAGCACGACCACACCATGTTCACGCGCATCGCGCACGATCTGCGCCGGCGCATAGAACCCCATGGGTTGACTGTTCAACAGCGCGCAGCAAAACACCGCCGGATGATGCCGCTTCAGCCAGGCCGAGGCATAGACCAGCAGCGCAAAACTGGCCGCGTGGCTTTCGGGAAAGCCATAAGATCCGAACCCCTCGATCTGAGCAAAGCAGCGGGCGGCAAAATCTGGATCATGGCCGTTCCTGATCATTCCCGACATGAAGCGATCTTGAAATTCGCTGACGCTTCCGTGTTTCTTGAAGGTTGCCAGCGACCGGCGCAGCCTGTCGGCCTCTTCCGGGGTGAACCCTGCCCCAATGATGGCAATCTGCATGGCCTGTTCTTGAAACAGCGGCACACCCAGCGTCTTGCCCAAAACACGGCCAAGGGCATCTGAGGGAAAGCTTACCTGCTCTTCGCCGTTGCGGCGCCGCAAGAAGGGATGGACCATATCCCCCTGAATGGGACCGGGCCGGATGATGGCGACCTGAATGACCAGATCGTAAAAACTGCGCGGGCGCATGCGCGGCAGAAAGTTCATCTGCGCGCGGCTTTCCACCTGAAACACGCCCAAGCTGTCAGCCTCGCACAGCATGTCATAGGTCGCGCGATCCTCGGCTGGTAAACTGGCCAGCGAATATCGGGTCTGGTGGTGTCGATCGATCAGATCAAAGGCCTTGCGGATGCAGGTCAGCATGCCCAGTGCCAGAATATCCACCTTCAAAATACCCAGACTGTCGATGTCATCCTTGTCCCAACAGATGACAGTGCGATCCTCCATCGTGGCATTTTCAATCGGTACCAGTTCATCAAGGCGGCCTTCGGTGATGATGAAACCGCCCACATGTTGCGACAGGTGGCGCGGAAAGCCCTGAATCTCTTCGATCAATTGCAAGGTCAGGCGCAGGCGGCGATCGGATGGATCAAGCCCGATTTCGGCCAGCCGCTGGGCCATCATCGCGCCCTTGGCCCCAAAGCCCCAGATCTGGCTGGACATGGCCGCCAAGGTGTCTTCGGAAAGGCCCATGACGCGCCCCACCTCGCGCACGGCGCGTTTGCCGCGATAGTGGATCACCGTCGCGCAGAGCCCGGCGCGGTGGCGACCATAGCGGTCATAGATATGCTGGATCACCTCTTCGCGCCGTTCGTGTTCGAAATCGACATCAATATCGGGGGGCTCGTTGCGCGCCTCGGATACAAAGCGTTCAAAGACCATGGTTCCGATTTCCGGAGAGACCGACGTGACGCCCAGCGCATAGCAAACAATCGAATTGGCGGCCGAACCGCGCCCTTGGCACAAGATGCCCCGATTGCGCGCGAAATGTACGATGTCGTGGACGGTCAGAAAATAAGGCTCGTATTTCAATTTGGAGATCAGGGCCAATTCGTGTTCCACCTGCGACAGAACCTTTTCCGGCACCCCGTATGGATAGCGCCAATGAAGCCCATCATGCGCCAGCCGTGCCAGACGTTCCGCCGCTGTCTGCCCCTCGGCAATTTCTGACGGATATTCATAGCGCAGTTCATCCAACGAAAAGGTCAGCTTGCGCGCAAGCTCATGTGAATTATGAACCGTGTCTTCGTACCCTTTGAAAATACGTAACATTTCACCTTCGCTGCGCAGGCGCTGTTCGGCATTGGCCGCCGCGTGGCGCCCCAACTCCTCTACCCGGCAGCCCAGCCGAACGGCGGTTAGCACATCCAACAACCGCCGCCGCGCGCCATGGTGCATCACCGGCAGGCCAGAGGCGAGCATGGGCAGATCCAGCTGCTTGGCCAGCGCGGCCAGTCGCGCAAAGCGCACACTGTCCTGCCCGTCATAGCGCGGTGCCAAGATCATGTGACACGCGCCGGGAAAAGCATTTGCCAAGCGGCGCGCCTCGTGCTGCCATTCGGCCGTGGTTTCGGGATGGATCACCCATTCCATCCCCGCACCCCAATCCAGAAAATCCTGCAACGCCAGATCGCAGTCGCCTTTTTCAGCCCGCCTGCGGCCCAAAGTGATCAAACGAGACAACCGCCCCCAAGCCGCCCTATCGCGCGGCAAGGCGGTGGCGGCAAAGCCCTCACGCGTGACCATCCGGGCGCCGGGGATCAGCCGCACCTTCGCGCCGCCGTCGCGGGCAAGTTCGCGCGCCTTGGTATGGGCCCGCACAATCCCCGCAACCGAATTCACATCAGCTATCGCGATCGCGTCCAAACCCAGATCGGCTGCGCGCAGCACATAGTCTTCGGGATGCGATGCCCCGGTCAGAAAAGTAAAATTTGAAAGCGCCGACAGTTCGACGAAGGCCATGGCAACCGCAATCGATTAGAACATAAGAAGAACACTTCTAATCGACTGGTCCGATTCTGCCAGCGGTTTCTTGATCAAGAACATTCGTACATACGTACAGATGCAGATTACTCTTGCACGAAAACCTTGCTGGGATGCACCTCGCCCCCAAGATAGCGCCCCACGGCCACGGCACGGCCATTTCGGCTTGCCCAACATTCAGAACCATAGTCCAGATGGCCCAGAACCTGGCCCGGATTGCCATGCGACAAGCGCAAAGCCCCCTCTTGGGTCGCCACCACTTCGGGAAGGCCAGACAAGCCCATCTCCAAAGGCAAAACGCGTGACATCAATTCGGGCGTACGGGCAAGGGACTCTAACTCGGCATAGATTATGCCGTCTTCGGCCCGAAACGGGCCTGACCATTCGCGCCGCAACCATGCAACATGGCCAAGGCAGCCCAAGGCCTGGCCCAGATCCCGCGCAACGGATCGAACATAACCGCCTTTGCCGCAAACCATCTCCAAGAGGACATGATCGGCATCGGGGCGATCCAGAACCACAAGCCGATCCACCCAAAGAGGCCGGGCCACAAGATCCATTTCAATGCCCTCACGGGCCAGATCATACGCACGCTCTCCATCGACCTTAACGGCCGAAACCTGCGGTGGGACCTGAAGGATTTGCCCCCGAAACGCCACCAAGGCCGCTGCAATCTGTTCATCTGAAGGCCGCAGATCGCGGCTTTGCAAAAGGGTCCCCTCGGCGTCATCCGTGCTGGTCGAAGATCCCAAACGCACCATGAAACGGTAGCATTTCATTGCATCGGTGATGAAGGGAACCGTTTTGGTCGCCTCGCCCAAGGCGATCGCCAAGACCCCGGTCGCCGCCGGATCCAAGGTGCCCGCATGACCAGCCTTTTGCGCGTTCAGTGCCCAGCGCACCTTGCCCACCACTTGGGTTGATCCGATTCCGGCAGGTTTATCGACGATCAGCCAACCTGAAATCGGCAGACCTTTTTTGCCTTTGGCCACGGCTTAGTCCTTCTGTTCGACAACGGCCACGATTGGCCCGATCGGAAACCCAAGATCACTGCGATCCAGTTGCGGCGCATACAGCCGCGAGATTGATCCATCCAGAAACAGCGCTTGCTTTACACCCAATACATCCCGAAAGACCCGGGCAAAGCTGTGAAAATTCACAGCGGTATTCGAAATCACAAAACTGGCCACGCTGCCATCTTCCGACACACCGACCCCATTTCGATAGTTCAAAGAGTCAGACCCGGCCACGAACTTTGGGTGCAACTGGCCATCCATCACCAACATCGGACCGGACTGCGTGGCCATCCAGCATGCCAGCGGATTTTGCGCAAAACTGCGACTTTCCACGATCTGAAAGGTTGGCCCAGAATCGCCGGCCAACACGGTGCAAAAGACGCCGTTGGGCAAAAGCCCAAAGTTTCCGGGGCCATCGCGGGTGACAATTTTCTTGCGTTCGATCCCAGCCTCTATGTAAAGGCCAACCGGGTTCAAATCCTCGTCGAACATGCCGGCGTTCATGGCGAAGACAAGGGTTTCGTTCTGGGCGATCAGATAGTCATCCAGCGCGGCAAAGTTCGCAAAAGGGCCCGTGGGGCCCTTAACAAAAAGCCGAAGATCCTCGCCAGCGCGGACATCGCAGACGGTGTAACTCGCCTCTTCAAAGGTGATATCCCTGCACGAGACCGCCCCGGCCAGTTGGGGCAGTGCCATGGCCATCATGGCAATGGCCGCGCGCTTCACGCCTCGTCCTCGTCCTCGTCCTGCTCCGGGCTTGTCAGATCGCGCTGCACGGTCGGATCTGCAAACAAGCGCCGGGTTTCATCCAGACGATCAAAGGTTTCGTCGGCCCGAAACCGCAAATCGGGGGCGTATTTCAGGGTCAATCCGTTCATGACACGGCGGCGCAACTCTGCCTTGTTGCGTGCGAGGGCCGCAATGGCATCCTCGACCTTTGCGCCGCCCATCAAGGGCATGACATAGCAGGTTGCCACCTTCAAATCGGGCGAGCACGACACCTCCCCGACGGTGATCGACATGCGGTTCAAGTCCAGGTCGTGAATTTCGGCGCGGTTCAGCACGTCCGACAAGGACCGACGAACCAGTTCGCCAACACGAAGCTGACGTTGCGAGGGGCCATTGCCCGAAGAGAAGCGTTTGTTTGCCATGGCGGCCAGATAATCTGTTTCGCCCGCGCCCGCAACGGCGGGCTTTCAGGTCGGGCCGAAAGACGCTAGATGAACTGCGATAAAAGGAGCAAAGCATGTCCAATCTGCCAGGCATTGTGATCACGGGGGCGTCGGGGGCCATGGGGCAGACTTTGGTCAAGCTTGTGGCGGCATCCGACAAGATGCGGTTGGTGGGCTGCCTTGAACGCCCCGGACATACCTGGATTGGCCGCGACATCGGCGAAGCGATGGGCGCGGCGGCCTTGGGTGTTGCCGTCACAGACGATGCGCTGGAGGCATTTTCCAAAGCCCAAGGCGTGATTGATTTCACCGCCCCGGCAGCAAGCGTTGGCTTTGCCGCCTTGGCGGCGCAAGCCCGCGCCGTTCACGTGATTGGAACAACCGGGCTGGAGCCTGATGATTTGACGAAGATCGATGCTGCCGCGCACCATGCGGTGATTGTGCGCGCCGGAAACATGAGTTTGGGCGTCAATCTATTGGTTGGGCTGACAAAAAAGGTCGCTGCCGCCCTTGATGAAGATTGGGACATCGAGGTGATAGAGGCGCACCACCGCCGGAAGGTCGATGCGCCATCTGGGACAGCCTTGATGCTGGGACAGGCGGCAGCGGATGGCAGGCAAATCGCGCTGGAAGATGCCAAAGTTTCAGGCCGCGACGGGATCACAGGAGCGCGGACCCGCGGCAGCATCGGGTTCTCGGCGATTCGCGGCGGGGATATCGTTGGCGAGCATGACGTGCTGTTCGCGTCTGAAGGAGAACGGATTGTGCTGCGCCATGTGGCCACGGATCGGGCGATCTTTGCCCGCGGCGCGTTGAAGGCGGTGCTGTGGGGGCAAAGCCAAAAACCCGGGCATTACAACATGATGGATGTCTTGGGACTGTAACCTTGGCGGGCGGATCAGCCGACCAAGTCAAGACGGTCGATGTTTCCGCCAAGAAACCGGCGCAGAACCATCGGGTAAAGTCGGTGCTCTTGTACCAAGACCCGCGCGGCAAGACGCTCTTCTGTATCGCCTGAAAGCACCGGCACACGCGCCTGTCCGAGTATCGGACCCCCATCCAGTTCTTCTGTAACAACATGAACGGAACAGCCAGCCTGCACATCACCGGCCGCCAAGGCGCGAGCATGGGTATGAAGACCCGGGTATTTCGGCAAAAGTGAGGGATGAATGTTCAACATCCGCCCCTCATAGGCGCGCACAAAATCGGCCGAGACGATCCGCATGAATCCGGCAAGACAAATCACATCTGGTGACGCGCGATCAAGGACGCTGCGAAGGGCAGTTTCGAATCCGGCGCGATCTTTGCCAAAGGGGCGATGATCGACGCACTGCGACGAAAGGCCCATCGCCGCCGCTTTGGCCAGACCCCCGGCATCTTGCACGTTGGAAATCACAAGATCGACCTGCGCCAGCGAACTGCCCGCCAGATCCTGCGCGAGCGCAACCATGTTGGAGCCGCCCCCTGATATCAGGACGGCAATCCGCTTCACAGCAGCTTGCCCCGATAGACCACGCCCTGCCCCGCAATGATCTGCCCCATATCGACAACCATCTCGCCTTCGGCCGCCAAGACGTCGGCGACTGCTTGTGCCTGGTCAGGGGCCACGGCAAGCATCATCCCGATGCCGCAATTGAACGTTTTCAGCAGTTCGGATTCCGACATATTGGCCGTTGTCGCCAACCATCGGAATACGGGTGGCAGTTCCCAAGCGCCCAGATCAATCTCGCAGGCCAGACCCTCCGGCAGAATGCGCGGTGGGTTTTCCGTAATCCCGCCCCCCGTGATATGAGCCAGCCCATGCACGCCGCCCGCCCGGATGGCCGCAAGGGCAGGTTTGACGTAAAGACGCGTGGGGGCAAGCAAAGCCTCGCCCAAGGTGCCGGACTCAGAAAAGGGAGACGGGGAAGACCATTCCAATCCCGACATCTCAACCACTTTGCGCACAAAGGAATAGCCGTTGGAATGCACCCCGTTCGAGGCAAGGCCCAGAAGAATATCACCCTCTGCGACATCGCGGGGCAAATCCTCGCCCCGTTCCATTGCGCCAACGGCAAATCCAGCAAGGTCGAAATCGCCTTTGTGATACATCCCCGGCATTTCCGCCGTCTCGCCGCCGATCAGCGCACAGCCCGACGCCGCACAGCCCGCCGCGATTCCGTTGATGATGCGGGTGGCCTCGTCAACGTTCAACTTGCCTGTCGCAAAATAGTCTAGAAAAAACAAAGGCTCTGCCCCTTGGCAGACCAGATCGTTCACGCACATCGCGACAAGATCGATGCCGATGGTATCCACCAGCCCCGTGTCGATGGCGATGCGCAGTTTCGTGCCGACGCCGTCGGTGGCTGCCACAAGAATCGGATCGGAATAGCCGGCTGACTTCAGGTCGAACAAGGCACCAAATCCGCCCAGCCCGCCCAGAACCCCGGGACGGCGTGTGGCGCGCGCTGCCGGTTTGATCCGTTCCACCAAAGCGTTGCCCGCGTCAATGTCCACGCCTGCCTCGGCATAGGTCAAGCCGTTGTGCCCCTTGGTCATACGCGCCCCCATGAAGTTTCCATCCTGCCCCGGCGCAATAGACCATCAGACCCAAAGGTGCAACGCGCCAAAGTTCTGACTTGGCAGCCGGGTTCTGGCCCGCTATCTGATCGTCATGACCTTGGGGGCCTGTAGCTCAACGGTTAGAGCAGGGCGCTCATAACGCCTTGGTTGGGGGTTCAAATCCCTCCGGGCCTACCAACCCATTGATTTTAAATGACTTTTATCGAAGGTGGGCGCACAGGTGGGCGCAAAGCCGTGCCCACCTAGCGGAAAAGCATCAAGCAGGACTACCACCGGTGGACCTGTTGGGCTCGACTCAGTCTGTATTTGGCTTGGACTCCCCCATTGGGACCGTCATCCGGCATTAAGATGAGATGTCACCGACATCATGGATGGCTCATCGTGTAAGTGCATGAAAACGTTTCGTTATGCATCCAGCCACTGTAAACGTAACGGCTCGTTAACAAGCCGTTACGTGTCATATTTCACCGTGAATCTGCCAAGAGAAGGCCGAGAATTTACCTGGCGTTCGGTTGACCGTTACAGCACGGGTGGTCGGACTCGTCCTTGGCGTTGACTGCGGTCAGCCGACCAGCGAAGCTGTCACGTTGAATGTAGTCGGGATCGTTGAATGCAAAACCTTGAAGAGTTTCACCAGCAGATGTTTTCCAAATACAGGACTGAACTGGCTCGAACCCCGGCTTGCGTCGAGTTCGTGACAAGTGATTGGTGCATTCGACCTCGCACGGTCCAATCCGATGCTATGGTCTATAGCATGTTCCTAGACGAATTTGTTCGTGAAATCTTCAACTCGTTAAATGGCCTGATCAACATCACAAGACGGATTACAGCTTGGTCTAGGGCCCTCGTGGGGTTGAGCGAGGAGGAAAGAATCGAACTGGTCCACGAGACCATCGACAGTGTTGCTACCACAGCATTGAATGCCCCTTACGCGATCCGCAGTCGCTTCTACTTCGCGGTGGCCCATCTGTCGCACCAGGCCAACAAGTTCACCATGGAGGACCTATGGGTCGATGATCTGCGGCTGGACGGCGAGATCATCAAACAGGATGCTCATGACAAGGCCAAAGGATGGAGCAACTGGCGAAAGCTGAACAGCAAGCTCGATTTGGTCGCTGGCAATAAGTTCAAGACGGCCACCGACGACTTCCGCAACAAGTATAACCACCGGTTCTCACCCCACTTCGAACTCGGCTTGAGCGAGACGGTCAAGCGCATCCCCTCGCATGCACTACCAACCGCAGTTCAAGAAGCTATGGGTGTCCAGGGCATTTCGAAATCCGATAGTTCTAGGTTCATATACGCATTCGGTGGCACTCCTCCGTTGAAGATCGACGATCTAGTCCGAGCACTGGAGGATGAGTGCAGGGCCTTCACAGGCTGTTGATTTTCACCCAGAACTGAGCCGGTTTTTTCACTGAGAAGTGAGCCACCTCTGATTATGGATTTCAGTTCATGTTTGGGTCAAGGGCGGGTTTTTCTCCTATTTTTCTCTTGGCTGCGGCTGTTGAGCTTGCCTTGAATCGGAAG
>CANHLE010000032.1 GCA_947461435.1 Paracoccaceae bacterium
CGGCCTTGGGCGATCGCCTCGTTTGCAAGCGCATAGGTTGAGGCCGCGCCTTTCACAATGGCCGCTTCAGAGCCGTGGCGGGCAACGACGGCCCGTTTTCCGGCGCCATCTTGGATTTGGGACAGGTGCATCAGGCCCTCATATGCGTTCAGGTTCACGTTCATGGTCCCGCCCGCCGCTGCACCGACCGCGCCCTTGGACAAAGGGCTTCTGGGCCAGTGCCGAAGCGGCACGGGGATCGGCCGACCCGTGAAAGCACGGGCTGCCGGATGTCAGGTTGCGTTGTTCATCCATTTCCGTCAAATCATATTGAGTTATGCAATCATACCGGAAATGATATGTCAGACGCCCAAAAGGCCGAGTCTTTGTTGCAACGCGGGCTGAAGTTGAGCCATTTGCGGCTGATGGCGCAATTGGGGGAAACGGGGCATCTGGGCCTGTCGGCGGGGCGTCTGGGCATCACCCAGCCAGCCGCCTCGCGGCTGTTGGCCGAGGTGGAACAGATCACGCAGGCGACGATGCACAGCCGCACCGGGCGCGGCATTGCCCTGACAGAGCTGGGTCAGGTGTTGGCCCGGCGGGCGCAGCGGGTGATGATGGAGATGGGCGACGCCGCGCGCGAGATGGCCGAAGTGGCGGGGGGCGGCGCCGGTGTGGTGCGCATCGGCGCGGTGACGGCCCCGGCGCTGGACATGGTGCTGCCCGCTTTGCGCACCGCGCGGCTGTCGCAGCCCAAGGTCCGCGCCGAGGTTTCGGTGGCGGCGTCGGATATTCTATGCGGCCAGTTGCTGGACGGGCGGCTGGATTTCGCGCTGGGGCGCATTCCCAAAGAGATGGAAACGGCAGATCTCTCGATCGTCTTTCTGGGCACAGAGCCAATCGAACTGGTGGTTCGGCGCGGGCACAGATTGGCGGGCCGGGCGGGGGTGCCCGCCGCCGAATTGATGGAATTTGACTGGGTGATGCCCGCCGAAGGATCGCCGCTGGCGGCGGCGGTGCAAGAGCGTTTGGCGGTGCTGTCGCTGGGGCCGCCGCGCCAACATCTGGCCACCTCGTCCTTCTTGCTGACCTTGGCCCTGGTTCAGCAAACCAATGCCATCGCCCCGGTGGCGCGCGCCGTGGCGCGGCAATTCGCCAATGCGCCCGATGCCCCCTATACGGTGGTTGACTGCCCTTTGGGCATTGATGTGGCGCCCTTTGGCATGATCACGCGCACCGGCGCCGATCTGACGCCAGCCGCACAGATGCTTGTCGATCTGATGCTGTCCCAGCACCGCGCCCTGCGCAGCGCCGCACCCTGATCGCCCTGCGCTTAGCCCGTGATGCCTGGGGCCAGAACCGCCTGCTGCCCGGCGCGGAACCGGGCATGGGCGGTGTCAAAAGCCTCGGTCAGGGACGCGACAGGATCGATCACACGGGCGATGGCGGGGCGGGTGGCCACGTCGGCCCCTGCCCCGGTTGCAGCCATGATCGCCAGACGCGCCGCGCCCAGCGCCCCACCAAAATCGCCCGCGACGGGCAGATCGACCGGCACATTCAGCGCCGTCGCTATGGCTTGCAGCCAGTAGTCTGACCGGGTTCCGCCGCCCACGGCCAGCAGCCGGGTGATGCGCGTGCCCGTGGCTGCCAGCGCATCGCGGCTGTCGCGGATGGCGAACGTCACGCCTTCCAGAACCGCGCGGGTGCCGGCCTGTTGATCGCTCACATGCTCCAGCCCCAGAAATCCGCCCCGGACAGTGGCCGAGTTCAGGGGGGTTCGCTCTCCGCCCAGATAGGGCAGAAACAGCGTTTTGCCGGGGGCTTGCAGGGCACCCAGATGCGCGGTCAGGCTTGCGGCGTCTTGGCCCACAAAACGGCCATACCAGTTGAGCGCATCGGTGGCCGCCAAGATCACGCCCATCTGATGCCACGTGCCGGGCAAAGCATGGCAAAAGGTGTGAACGGCCGTCGCGGGATCGGGCTGATAGCCATCATTGGCCGCAAACAGCACCCCCGAGGTGCCCAAACTGACAAAGGCATCGCCCGCCTTGACCACCCCTACCCCCACGCCCGAGGCCGCATTGTCGCCGCCGCCGCCGGCCACGACAACCCCGCCCGCCAGACCCCAGCGGGCCGCCAGATCCGCCCGCACCTGACCGGAAGGTTCCGATCCTTCGACAAGGCGCGGCATCTGCGATCTGGTCAGGCCGGTGGCAGACAGCAAATCATCAGACCAGCGCCGCGCGCCGGTATCCAGCCAACTGGTGCCCGCCGCGTCCGACATTTCGGCCACGTGTTCGCCCGTCAGCCAAAGGCGCAGATAATCTTTGGGCAGCAAGACCTTGGCGATCTTGTCCCAAATTCGGGGTTCATGGCGGCGCACCCAAGCCAGTTTTGGCGCGGTAAAGCCGGGGAACACGATATTGCCTGAAATCGCCCGAAACCGGGGGTCGGCATCCATGGCGGCCGCTTCGGCATGCGCGCGAGAATCGTTCCAAAGGATGCACGGGCGCAGCACCTGATCGGCGCTGTCCAGCAAGGTGGCGCCGTGCATGTGGCCTGACAGGCCGATGCCCCGCACCTTGCCCAGACCAGCGGCGGCCAGCTGGCCCATCACCGTTTCGGCCGCAGAAATCCAATCGGCGGGACTCTGTTCGGACCATCCATCGTGGGGGCGCTGCACGCTGAGTGGCGCAGAAGCCTCGGCCACGACCTGCTGGGCGTCATTGATCAAGATGCCCTTGAGCCCCGATGTTCCCAGATCCAATCCAATATACATGTCCATCCCCCGAAAAGACCGCACCCGCCGCGCAGACCCTGTGCGTTTGATCCCCCAAGACGGGCGATTATGCAACGGGGCAATCTGCGGTGCGGGCCAAGGTGCCGGCGCGGCGCAGAGTTGCTTTTGCGCAAACCTTGTGCAATTCAAGGCGCCATGCAAAAGATGGTGCCCCCTGAAAAAACATCAGCCGCGTCGGTGACATTGAAAGATATCGCCGCCGCCGTCGGGGTATCATCGGCCACGGTGTCACGCGTGCTGAACTTTGACTGGACGCTGTCTGTCAGCGATCAGACGCGTCAGACCATCATCGAAACCGCCGAAGCGATGAGCTATGCCCCGCCGCGCCAACGCAAGCAATCGGCCAAGACGCCGGTTCCCAAAATCGCGCTGGTGCATTTCCTGCGCCCCGAACAAGAGCTGATCGATCCCTATTACGTCGCCCTGCGCCTTGGGATCGAGCGGCGCTGTGCGGCGTTGCAGATGGAATACACCAAGGTCTATCAAACCGATGCCTTTCCCGATGCCAAAGTGCTGCGCGGATCGTCGGGCGTGATCGTGATCGGTTGGCATTCTGCCGAAGAAGAGGCTTGGATGATCAGCCACGCCCGCAACATTGTCTTTGCCGATTATGCGCCCAACGCCGAAGGCATGGACTGCGTGATGAACGATTATGCCTGGGCCACGGTGCATCTGCTGGATCAGTTGTGGGACCGCGGCTATCGGCGGATGGCCTTTATCGGCTGGACGGACCGCCTGACGCGGGGGGGGATCGTGCGGCCCGAAAAGCGCTATCTGGCCTATGAGGCCTGGATGACGGCGCGCGGGGTGTTTGACCCGTCACTGACGCGGCTTGGCGTGAACACGGCCGAAAGCGGCTATGATCTGGCGTTGCACCTTCTGGATCATCCGCAGCGCCCCCAGATCTTGATCACCGCCAACGACAATATGGCGGTGGGGGCCTACCGGGCCATCCACAAGCGGGGATTGTCCGTGCCGGGCGATATTGCGGTGGCCAGTTTCAACGATATCTCGGTCGCGCGGTTCATGACGCCGCCCTTGACCACCGTGCGCCTTCCGGCCGAGGAAATCGGCGAGGCGGCGGTGGATTTGTTGCTGGAGCGGATGAAGGGGCGCGACATTGCAAAGCGTGTTGTGCTGGACAGCAAGACCGTCTGGCGGGGCAGCACAGACGTTATCGCCACACAAGGCCTTGATGTAAAATCATAAAAAATTAGTTTTGTGTGTTTTACTAAACTTGTTGATCCGTATCATCCCATTCGATAACCTTTCGATAGGGTCGGCAGAAGCCGCGCCTTCGACATGGGAGGAAATCATGCGTTTCAACACTCCGCGTTTGCGGAACGTGGCCGGTATGGCCACCGGTATCAGCCTTCTGGCCTTGTCTTCGGCTTGGGCCGCTGATGTCACCGTCTGGTGCTGGGCACCTGAATTCAATGGCGCTGCGATGAACGAAGCCATTGCGCGCTATACCGCCGCCCATCCGGGCGACACGATCACCGTTGTCGATTTTGCCAAGGGCGATCTGGAAACAAAGCTGCAAACGCAATTGGCATCGGGCACCACCGAGGGTCTGCCGGACATCGTGTTGATCGAAGATTACGGCGCCCAGAAGTATTTGCTGTCCTTCCCCGGCGCCTTTGAGCCGCTGACCGACAAGATCGATTACAGCCAGTTTGCCGACTACAAGGTATCGCTGGCCACCGTGGACGGTCAGACCTATTCGCTGCCCTTCGATTCGGGCGTGACGGGGCTTTTCTATCGCAGCGATCTTCTGGCCGAGGCCGGGTATGATTCTGCCGCGCTGCAAGACATCACCTGGGAGCAGATGATGGAGATCGGTCTGGCGGTGAAGGCCAAGACCGGCAAGCCCATGTTCTCGATGGATCAGGCCGATGCGGGCACGATGCGCATGATGCTGCAATCGGCAGGGTCGTGGTATTTCAACGACGACGGCAGCGCGAACATCGTGGGCAACCCGGTGTTCAAGGCCTCGCTTGAAACCTGGGTGAAGATGCTGCAGACGCCGGACCTGTACAAGGCCGTGTCGGGCTGGGGTGACTATACCGGCGCGTTCAACAACGGCGATGTGGCGGGCGTGTATACCGGCGTCTGGATGACCGGCGGCATCAAGGGCAACAACATGTCCGGCAAATGGGGCGTCGCGCCCTTGCCCAAGCTGTCGAACGTCGAAGGCGCGGGCCATGCATCAAACCTTGGTGGGTCGTCGTGGTATGTGCTGTCGTCGGGTCCGGCCAAGGACACCGCGATCGATTTTCTGAAGACGATCTGGGCGGGTGATGCCGACTTCTACCAGAAGATTCTGGTGGGTCAGGGGGCCTTTGGGGCCTATTTGCCAGCCCGCGAAGGCGAAGCTTATTCGGCCACCGACGAGTACTTTGGCGGTGAGGCTGTCTGGGCCAACTTCTCGACGTGGCAAGCGGCCATTCCGGGCGTGAACTATGGCATCTTCACCAACGAGGTGGATGCGGCCATCGTGGCACAGATCCCGGCCTTGGTGGCTGGCGGATCGATCGATGAGGCGATTGCCGCCATCGACGCACAGGTCGCCCAGCAGATCCAGTAAGGTCTGCCGCCTGAACGAACCCTGCCCCGCCGGTTGACTGAATCGGCGGGGCACCCTTGGCCCCCTTTGTGGCGACAATCCGATGTGCTGCCTGACGCGCCTGCACAAAGACTTGGCGCCGGGACATGCCTGCCCCCCTTTTGCCGGGAGACCCCATGCCAGACCGTAGCACCGAGAACCGCGCCAGCCTGATGGGCTGGGCCTTTGTCGCCCCGGCGCTGACCTTGCTGGGCATCTTCATGGCCTATCCGATCCTGTGGTCGCTTTACATGAGCTTTCAGACCGGCAAGGGGATGAATTTCAAGTTTGGCGGCTTTGCCAACATCATCCGCCTGACCCAGGACCCGGTGTTTTTGCGCGCCCTGTCCAACACGATGCTTTTTCTGGTCATTCAGGTGCCGATCATGCTGATCTTGGCGTTGCTGTTTGCGGCGGCGCTGAACAATCCCAAACTGCGCGGCCGGGCGATCTTGCGCACCGCCATCTTTTTGCCCTGCGTTACCTCGCTTGTGGCCTATTCGGTGTTGTTCAAGTCGATGTTCGCCATCGACGGGATTGTGAATGACACCTTGATGACGCTGCACATCGTCGCAGAGCCGATCCGCTGGATGATCGATCCCTTCTGGGCCAAGGTGCTGATCATCATGGCCATCACATGGCGATGGGCCGGATACAACATGGTGTTCTATCTGGCCGCGATGCAGAACATCGACCCTTCCATCTATGAGGCGGCGCGGATTGACGGCGTGCCGGCGCGGGCCCGGTTTTTCAAGATCACGATCCCCATGCTGAAGCCCGTGATCTTGTTCACCACGGTCTTGTCGACCATCGGCACGCTGCAATTGTTCGACGAGGTGAACACGATCACCGCCAGTCAAGGCATAGGCGGCGGGCCGGCGGATTCGACGCTGACGCTGTCGCTGTACATCTACAACCTGACCTTCCGCTTCATGCCGTCCTTTGGCTATGCCGCGACGGTGTCTTGGGTCATCGTCATTCTTGTCGGCATCCTGTCCTGGGTGCAGTTCCAAGTCGCAAAGGACCGCTGAGCATGTCCCTGACCTCGAAACTGACAAGCCTTCTGATGCAGGCCGCGCTGTGGCTGGCGGCCTTTATCTCGGTCTTTCCGTTCTATTGGATGATCGCCGGGGCGACCAACACCGCCAATGACATCACCGGGGGCAAGTTTACCCTTGGCAGCAACCTGATCCCCAACATCACCAAGTTCTTTGAACTGGTGGATGTGCCGCGGATCTTTTTCAACTCGTTCTTCGTGGCGATTGCCGGCACTTTCTTCACGCTGGCGATATCATCCCTGGCGGGATACGGGTTTGAGATTTTCAGATCCAAAACGCGCGACCGGGTGTTTGGCGGGCTTTTGCTGATGCTGTCGGTGCCCTTTGCGGCCATGATGATTCCGCTGTTCGTCATGTTTTCGGCCGCCGGAATCATGAACACCTATCTGGCGATCATTCTGCCGGGGGTCGCGTCAATCTTCATGATCTTCTACTTTCGTCAGAACACAAAAGCCTTCCCGTCAGAGCTGCGCGATGCCGCGCGGATGGACGGGCTGAAGGAATGGCAGATCTTCATCAAGATCTATATCCCGGTCATGCGATCAACCTATGCGGCGGCGATGATCATCTTGTTCATGACGAACTGGAATGCCTATCTTTGGCCGCTGATCGTGCTGCAAACCAATGAAATGAAGACCATTCAATTGGTTGTTGCCTCGCTCGCCACGGCCTACACGCCGGATTATGGCCTGATCATGGTGGCCAATGTCTTGGCCACGCTTCCGACCATTCTGGTCTTCTTCCTTCTCCAGCGCCGCTTTGTCGAAGGCATGCTGGGCGGCGTCAAATAGGGCAGGTTCATGCGTTCAACCACAGACTTCAACGACAACTGGCTGTTTGAGGGGACAGGCCCCGTGCGCCTGCCCCATACGGCGGTGGAACTGCCCTATTCCTATTTTGATGAGACGTCGTATCAACGCGCCTTTACCTATGAAAAGACCTTTGTCGCCGATCCGGCCTGGGCGGGCCAAGAGGTGTGGCTGCGCTTTGACGGGGCGATGGCCGATGCGCGGGTCTTTCTGGACGGGGCCGAGATTGCCGCCCACCGCGACGGCTATACCCCGTTCACCGCGCGGCTGACGGGGATAGGTCCGGGCCAGCATGTGATCCGCGTGGTGATTGACGGGTCGGAAAACCCTGAAATCCCGCCGTTTGGCAATGTGATCGACTATCTGACCTATGCAGGTTTGTACCGCGAGGTCTGGCTGGAGACGGCCCCTGCCCTGCACATCGCCAATGTGAAGATCGAAACGCCCGATGTTCTGGCGCAGACCAAGCGGGTGCAGGCGCGGGTTTATCTGGACAATCCGCAGGGGATGCCGCTGACAGGAACGCTGCGCGCCGAAATTGCGGATGGCGCAGGTGCTGTGCTGGCCCAGACCGAGGTGCCGATAAGCGGTGCAGAGGCCGCGCTTTCGTTTGACGGGCTGGCGGGCATCACGCTGTGGTCACCAGAAACGCCCGCGCTTTACGTGCTGCGCCTGACGCTAACCTCGCCCAGCGGAACCGACAGCCGCAGCACGCGCTTTGGCTTTCGCGAGATTTCCTTTACGGACGCGGGATTTCACCTGAACGGGGCCCCGATCAAGCTGCGCGGGCTGAACCGGCATCAAAGCTTTCCGCATGCGGGCTATGCCTTGGGGCGCGCGGCGCAGATCAAGGATGCCGACATCTTGAAGCACGAGTTGCGGGTGAACATGGTGCGCACCTCTCACTATCCGCAATCGAGCCATTTTCTGGACCGCTGCGACGAATTGGGACTGCTGGTGTTCGAGGAAATTCCGGGCTGGCAGCATATCGGCGGGCTGCAATGGCAAGACGAAGCCGTGATGAACGTCGCCCGGATGATCACGCGCGACTGGAACCATCCGTCGATCGTGATCTGGGGGGTGCGGATCAACGAAAGCGGCGACAGTCACGATTTTTATACCCGCACCAATGCCTTGGCGCGCGAGTTGGATATCACGCGGCCCACGGGCGGGGTGCGATACATCACGGATTCCGAATTGCTGGAAGACGTCTATACCATGAACGACTTTATCTTGGGCCATGAAGAAATGGGCGGAAATCGCCCCCGGACACCGCTGCGTCCGCAGCAAGAGGTGACAGGCCTGCCCCATCCGGTGCCCTATATGATCACCGAATTTGGCGGGCATATGTATCCGACCAAATCCACCGATCAGGAACAGCGTCAGGCCGAACATGTGACGCGCCATTTGCAGGTGCTTAACGCCATGTACGGCGATCCGCAGATTGCCGGGGCCATCGGCTGGTGCGCCTTTGATTACAACACGCACAAGGATTTCGGATCGGGCGACCGGATTTGCCATCATGGGGTGATGGACATGTACCGCGAGCCCAAGTTTGCCGCCTATGCCTATGCCTCGCAGGGGGATCCCGAGGGCGGGATCGTGATGCAGCCGGTTACCTTTTGGGCCCGAGGGGAGCGCAACATCGGCGGGGTTCTGCCGCTGATCATCTTGACCAATTGTGACGAGTTGGAGCTGACCTACGGGGATTATCCGCCCAAGCGCGTCAAACCTGACCGCGAAACATATCCCCATCTGCCGCATCCGCCGGTGGTGCTGGATCATCGATCTTTCACCGCCGAAGAACTGGGCGTGTGGGGCATGAAATGGGAACGCGCCAGCGTGACCGGCTATTTGAACGGCAAGGTCGTGGCGACGCGCCACTATGTTGACAATGCCCTGCCCACGACGCTGCAGGTCGTGCCCGATGCCACGCAGATCGGCCCGCAGGACGCGGTGCGCATCATGGTGCGGGTCTTGGATCAGGCGGGCAACAAGCTGCCGTTCCTGCCCGAACCTGTCAGCGTCCGTGTCAGTGGCCCCGCGCACCGCTTTGGCCCCGCCGTCTTGCCGCTGCGGGCGGGATCCACCGGGATCTGGCTTCAGGCCACCGGAGCGGGCGAGATTGCCGTGACCATTTCCCATGACCGGCTGGACCCTGTGACGGTCCGGCTGACCGCAAGCTGAAGGAGCAAGACCATGAGCGGATTGAAACTGACAGGCTTGCGCAAGTCCTATGGGGCGCATCAGGTGATCAAGGGTGTTGATCTGGTGGTTGAACCCAAGGAGTTTGTGGTTTTTGTCGGGCCCTCGGGCTGCGGGAAATCAACGCTTTTGCGCATGATCGCGGGGCTGGAAGAGATCTCGGGCGGGGATCTGGTGATCGGCGGCGTGCGGATGAACGAGGTGGACGCATCCAAGCGGGGCATTGCCATGGTGTTTCAAAGCTATGCCTTGTACCCACATATGACCGTGCGCGAAAACATGGGATTTGCGCTGAAATATGCCGGAGAGTCGGCCGAGAACATTGCGCGGCGGGTGGATGATGCCGCCAAGATTTTGGAATTGCACAAGCTGATGGACCGCAAGCCGCGCGATCTGTCGGGCGGGCAGCGCCAGCGGGTGGCCATCGGGCGCGCCATCGTGCGGCATCCGGATGTGTTCTTGTTTGACGAACCCCTGTCGAATCTGGATGCCGAACTGCGCGTGCAGATGCGCATAGAAATCGCGCGGCTGCACAAGGAACTGCAATCCACGATCATCTATGTCACCCATGATCAGGTTGAAGCGATGACGCTGGCCGACAAGATCGTGGTGCTGCGCGAGGGGCTGATTGAACAGACGGGCACGCCCCTGACGTTGTACGATGATCCTGACAACCAATTTGTGGCGGGCTTTATCGGATCGCCGCGGATGAATTTCCTGCCGGCCATCGTTCAAGGCGGCGCTTTGGTCTTGCCGGAATATGATGGCCAGATCATTCCGATGCCGCCTGTGGCGACCGCGCTGGTTCAAGATGCCGAGGTGACGGTGGGAATCCGGCCAGAGCATTTCAAAGCCGGCGGGTCGGCCGCGCTGGATGTGACGATCGAGATCATCGAACATCTGGGCGGCGAAAGTTTTGCCTATGCGCGGCAGGGCAAGGCCAATGTTTTGACCATTGCCACCAACTCGGGGCGACACTGGGCCTCGGGTCAGCGGATCAAGGCCGAGTTTGATCCGGCCTCGGTTCTTTTGTTCGCCCCAGATGGGGCGCGCATCCGTTAATTCCGTTCTGACGAAAGGCCATCCGATGCTGCGCAAAGCCCCCGCCCCCCTGTCGGTTTGGCGGCCGATCAACATCGACCGGTTTTTGCTGGGCGCGCCGCATTATCCAGAACATGTGGACGAAACCTTTTGGGCGCGCGATGCGCAGCGGCTGGCAGACGCGGGGGCCAATACGGTGCGGATGGGCGAATTTGCTTGGCATCTGTGGGAGCCGAGCGAGGGCCGGTTTTGCTTTGATCTGTTCGACCGCGCGATTGAAGGTTTGGCGGAGCGCGGCATTCAGACCGTGTTGTGCACCCCCACCGCCACGCCGCCGCGATGGTTGACGGTGAACTACCCCGAAGTGCTGCGCGTCGATGGCCATGGACGCGTTGCGGGGCACGGATCACGCCAGCATGCCGACACCACCAGTCCGGTGTTTCGCGCCCATTCGCGGCGCATCACCCAAGCCATGGCCGATCATTACAAGACAAACCCGCATGTGATTGGCTGGCAAACGGACAACGAATTGAACACGACCGCGTCAGAAAGCCATTCACCCAGCGCGCGGCTGGCCTTTCAGATCTGGCTGCAGGGCCGCTATGGCCACGACATCGCGGCGCTGAACCGGGCTTGGGGCGGAGATTTCTGGGCGCTGGCCTATGATCACTTTGCGCAGATCGATACCCCGCGCGACATGGCACCGGGCTTTTTGGCACCCGGACATGTGCAGGATTATCATCGCTTTCTGGCCGATGCGACGGCGGCCTTTCAGCATGATCAGGTGGAAATCTTGCGGGCCGCGCAGCCCGATTGGTTTATCTTTCACAATCTGGGCGGGCTGACGGACATCGATTTTCGCGGAACTTTTGGCCGGGATCTCGATTTCATCGGCTTTGACATCTATCCGATGCTGTATGACGAATTTCGGCGCGGCGGCGGCCATGCGGCGACGCAGGCCGCCTATCTGGACATGTGCCGCGCCTGGTCGGGCAACTTCATCGTGCCCGAACAGGCCTCGGGGTTTGGCTCGCAGCCGGGGTTTTCGACGCTGAACCCTGAACCCGGCGAGATGCGGCGCATGGCGATGACATCGGTCGCACGCGGGGCCGACGGGGTGATGTTTTTCCGCTGGCGGCCCGCACATTTCGGGGCCGAGATTTACTGGATGGGGGTGATTGATCATGACGATCAGCCGCGCCGCCGCTATGCCGAGGCGGCGCAGTTTTTTGGCGAGATGAATCGCCTGGCACCCGAGATTCTGGGCACGCATGTGCGGATGGACGTCGGAATTGCGGGGGCCGATTTTGACAATCAAGGGGCCTACAAGACCTATGCCATGGGTCTGCCATCGCCGCATGAGGATGCGGTGATCTTGCACCGGTACTGTTACCATGCCGCAATTGCCTGCGGATTCATCCATCCCGAAGATGATCTGTCGCCGCTCAAGGTGCTGTATGTGCCCCATTGGGTGATGTGGAAGCCCGAATGGACGCCGCGCGTGGCGGCTTTTGTGGCGGCCGGAGGCACGTTGATTGTGTCGGCGATGACCGCAACGCGCGACAGCGACAATCACATCCACCAAAGCCTTGCGCCGGGGGCGGGGTTGGCAGAATTGGCGGGGGTTCAGGTGGTGGAATTTGGGCGCATTGCCGCGCCGGGTGCCACAGGGTTGTTTCCGTCATGGCCAGACCGCACCAACGGGGCCCATGTGCCCGCGCAGGTGCCGCAGGCGACATCTGCCACGCGCAGCTATCACCACAGCATCGGCAACAGCGATTTCAAGGCGGCGCATCTGTACGAGGCGCTGGATATGGCACCGGGTACCGAGGCCTTGGGCATCTGGTCAAACCGGTTTTTGAAAGGCACACCCTCGGCCACATCGCGCAGGCATGGTGCGGGCCGGGTGATCTATCTGGGCACCTATTTGACCGAGGAATTGGCCGAAGCGCTGGATCCGGTGGCGCTGGCCCCGGCGGGGGCGGTGCCCCTGATCGCGGCCTTGCCCGAAGGGGTTGAGGTTTCGGTGCGTCAGGGGCCGGGACGCGCCTTGTGGTTCATCACCAACACCGCCGATGCGCCCGTCACGGTGACCGGGGTGCCGCAGGGGGTGGATCTGCTGAGCGATCAGCCCTGTTCGGGGGTTCTGACCCTGCAAGCCTATGGCTGCGCGATCATCAAACAGGGTTGATTGCGCCGGTGACGGGGCCGTGTTTTGCTTTTTGGCACGATCGGGTTAGATTTTGGTCCAAAGGTCATTTTCACAGAAGGACTTGCCCATGGCTTTGACGATGTTCTGCCCCGCCGCGCGCAGGCAAGGGCCCGCGGTGCCGCGCCGCCTGTTCTGCCTTGGGCTGATGTCCCTTGGGGCGGCGTCCCTTGGGCTGGCGGGCCCCTTGGCCGCGCAAGACACCATGGTGTCCATCCCCACCCAGTATATCGCCGCCTTGGGCGATACGGCGGCCACATCGGGCACCGATGCCGCGACGTGGGGGCTTTGGGCGGTTGATCCCGGCCCGCGCGGCGTTTGGACCGAAGATTTTGCCGAGCTTATGGCGAAGGGCGGGTTGGCCCCCGACGGATGGCAATTTGATCCGGCCTCTTGGTGGCTGGAAGAGCATGGGCTGATCATGGAAGCGCCGCGCTTTCCCGTGCCGGCGGGCCGATATGTCGTGACGGGCGGGCGCGAGGTGACCTCGGTTCTGACGGTGGAGCCGCCCAGCAGCGACGGCACCCAAGCCTGGAGCCTGGCCGACGGGGCCAGCCTGTATGATGTCACGCATCTGCGCTGCCGGGCGGCAGTCTATACCGCCAAGGCCGGCCAATCTTGCACCCCTGACAAGACCCCGCTGGGCGCTTTTCCGATGAGCCCGGAAAAGGCGATGCCCGCCGTCGAGGGCTGCGAGAAAAAGGATTATCAGGTGTTGATCGTCATCGGGATGATGGAAGACGACCAGTCCTAGGGCTGAAACGGCTGACCCAAGGATGCGACCGTGTTCTGCCGCATCCGGCGGCGGTTTGATGAGATCACGGCCAGCATCAAGATGGTCACGACATAGGGGACGCAGGCCAGAATCTGCGAGGGAATGTTCACGCCGCCCGCTTGGGTGACCAACTCTCCGAGGGACAGCGCGCCGAACAGGACCGCGCCAAAGGCGATGCGCCCGGTCTGCCAAGTGCCAAAGACCACCAGAGCCAGCGCAATCCAGCCGCGCCCGGCGATCATGCCATCGGCCCAAAGCGGCGTATACACGGTTGAGGCATAGGCCCCCGCGATCCCGGCCATGGCCCCGCCAAAGGCGATGGCCAGACAGCGAATGGTCAGCACGCGAAAGCCGATGGCCCGGGCGGCATGGGGGTTTTCGCCCACCGCGCGGATCATCAGGCCCAGTTTGGTGTGGTTCAACACGGCCCAAAGCCCGACGGCAAACAGCAAGGTCAGCCAGACCACAATGTCTTGAACGAACAAGGTGGGTCCGATCACGGGCACATCTGACAAAAGCGGCAGGGCCAGTTTGGGCAGGCCGGTGATTGTCAGGCTTTCAAAACTTTTGCCAAACAAAGACGACAGGCCGGTGCCCAGAATCCCGATGGCCAGCCCGGCCGCGACCTGATTGGCGACAAAGCCCAGAACCACCAGCGCAAAGACAAGGGACAGCACAGCCCCCCCAAGGGCGGCTGCCCCAAAGCCCAGAAGGTGGCTGCCATAGGTGTAGGTGGTGATGAAGCCCAAGGCCGCGCCCAGCGCCATCATCCCTTCCAGCCCCAGGTTCAACACGCCGGTGCGTTCCACCACCAATTCGCCCAAGGCCGCCAGCAGCATCGGGGTTGCCGCGGCCAACATGCCGGCCAGAATAAACTCGATGGCATTCATGGCGCGGCCTTGCGGGTGGATGGCAAAAAGATCAGCCGATGGCGAATGAAGGTCAGACCGGCCAGATAGAAGGTCAACAAAAGGCCCTGAAACACCCAGACGGCCGCTATGGGCAGATCGGCGCTGACCATGGCATTGTCGCCACCGATATAGATGGCCGACATCACAAAGGCCGACAGCACGATCCCAAGCGGGTTCAGCCCGCCCAGATAGGCCACGATGATCGCAGAATAGCCGTAACCGAGCGTGACGGAGCGTTGCAATTGCCCCAAGGGGCCCGACACCTCGGCCGCGCCCGCAAGCCCGGCACAAAGCCCCCCAATGCACAGGCTGATCCAGACGGCCCGCGACTGGCTGAACCCGGCATAGCTGGCTGCGCGCGGGGCCAGACCGCCCACCAGCAACTGATAGCCTGAAAAGCGGTGCCGCATGAAAACATAGCACAGGGCGCTGACCACGAAGGCAAAGAGCAACGAGATATTCACGCGCGTTCCGGGCAGCAAGGTTGGCAACAGCGCCGCATCCGGAAAGCGCACGCTTTGCGGAAAGTTGAACCCTTTGGGGTCTTTCCACGGCCCCAGAAGAAGATAGTTCAGGATCTGAACCGCGATCAGCGTCAGCATCAAGGTCACAAGGATTTCGTTGGCGTTGAACCGCGTGCGAAACAGCGCCGCAATCGCGGCCCACGCCATGCCGCCCAGCGCGCCCATCAGCAACATGGCGGGCAGCATCAGGGCAGAATCCCCCAAGGGGTACCAGACCGGCAGGGCCGAGGCGGCGATGGCGCCCATCACCAACTGCCCTTCGGCACCGATGTTGAACACATTGGCGCGAAATCCGATGGCCAGCCCTTGGGCGATCAGCAAAAGCGGGGCCATTTTCAGCAGAATTTCGGAAAAGTTATACCAGCTGAGAAAGGGTTCCAGCACCAGCGAATACAGCGCCAAGGCCGGATCCTTGCCCAAAGCGGTGAACAGGATAATCGAGGTGGCAATCGCGCCCACAAAGGCCAAGATCGGGGCCAGGATCATGGCCCATCGCGACGCCCGGTCGCGGCGGATGAAGGAGATTTTCATGCGGCGGCCCCTTTGGTTGGTCCGGCGCCGATCATATAGGCGCCCACCTCTTCGGCGGTGACCTGCGCCGTGATCAACGAGGGCGAGAGGCGCCCCTTGTGCAAGACATGCAGGCGGTCACAGATCTGGAACAACTCTTCAAGTTCTTCGGAGATCACCAAGATCGCCGCACCGTCGTTGCGCATTTCGATCAGCCGGCGGCGAATATCGGTGGCCGCCCCAATATCAACGCCCCATGTCGGCTGCGACACCAGCAAGACCTTGGGCGCCAGTGTAATCTCGCGGCCCAGAATGAATTTCTGCAAATTGCCGCCCGACAGCGCGCCTGCCTCGGCCTGTGGGCCGGGGGTTCGTACATCAAAGCGGTCGATGATATCGGCGGTAAAGGCCCGTTCGGCCGCGCGCGAAATGAACCCGCCGGTCACCAGACCCGCGCCATGCGCCGTCAGCAAGGCATTGTCGCTGAGCGACATATCGGGCACCGCGCCGCGGCCCAAACGCTCTTCTGGCACAAAGGCGAAACCAAGGGCGCGGCGGGCGGCGGCCCCCTGATCGGCCATCGGTTGGCCCATCAGGCGCAGGGTGTCGCGTGCGGATCTGGCCTGCACAATCTCGCCCGAGATCAGGGCCGCAAGATCTTGTTGGCCATTGCCCGAAATGCCCGCGATGCCCAGAATCTCGCCGCTGCGCAGGGTCAGGGACAGATCTTTCAAGGGCAGGCCAAAGGGATCGTCATTGTCATGGCTTAGTCCGCTGATCTGAAGGCGCAGCTCGCCGCCGGATCGGGCCACGGCGGGCATGGGCGGCGGCATGGCGCGGCCGATCATCAGCGTGGCCAGATCCTTGGCGCTATGCTCGGCCGGGGTGACGCGGCCCGTCACGCGGCCTGCGCGCAAGATGGTGGCGGTGTCGCACAGATCCTTGATCTCTTCCAGTTTGTGGCTGATGAACAAGATCGCCATGCCCTTGGCCTGCAGGGCGCGCAGGGTTTCGAACAGCTTTTTCACCGATTGCGGCGGCAAAACGGATGTGGGTTCATCCAAGATCAGAAGGTCGGGGTTCAGCAAAAGGCAGCGGATGATTTCAACCCGCTGACGCTCGCCCACGGACAGGGCATGCACCATCGCATCGGGATCGACGGTCAGGCCGAATTCATCGCCCAGCGCCCGAATGCGCGCGCCAAGGGTTTTCTGGCTGCCCGGCACGATCAGCGAGATATTTTGCACCACGCTGAGCGTTTCGAACAAGGAAAAATGTTGAAACACCATGCCGATGCCCAAACGCCGCGCATCGGCGGGGCTGCCCAGACGCACCGGCTGGCCCTTCCACAGGATCTGTCCCTCATCGGGGGATTGCACGCCGTAGATCAACTTCATCAGGGTGGATTTGCCCGCCCCGTTTTCGCCCAGAATGGCATGGATAGATCCGGGATCGACGATCAGGTCGATCCCGGCGTTGGCCGTGACCCCGCCATAGCGTTTCGACACGCCGGTCAGTGCCAGAAGCGGGGTTTTGGCCGATGTCATGGCAAGCGCCTTATTGCGGCAGCGGGGTGGCCACGCCTTTGACGTGCCAATCCATCGACAAGATCATGTCATCGCCCAAGGTCACGCCAGCCGCCACACCTTCAGAACCGTCCTGTTTGGTGATCGGTCCGGTGAAGGGCGAGAAGGCCCCGCTTTCAATGGCGGCTTCCATCTCGGTGATCTTGGCGACGATATCGGCGGGGATATCGGCGTTCCAGTCGGCCACAAAGACGCATTTGTCTGCCATCGACAACCAGGCCGAGGCGCCTGCGAAGCTGCCGGCAAGGTGCGCTTCGACCGACTGGATGAAATAGGGGGCCCAATCGGTGCCCACCACGCCCAGATATTTGGCGGGCGCATAGGCCTTCATCGAAGAGTTCAGGTTGAAGACATAGGCGCCAGCTTCTTCGCAGGCCGCGACGACCGAGGGGGTATCTTGCGCGTTCGAGAAGATCACATCGCAGCCCTGCGCCAAGAGGGCCTTGGCGGCTTCTTGTTCCGAGGCCGGATCGAACCAAGAGTTCACCCAGACCACCGACACCTCGATCGAGGGGTCAACCGACTGCGCGCCCAAGGTCCAGGCGTTGATCGACGTGATCAGTTCTGGAATGGCGAAGGCGCCGACGCAGCCCAGTTTTTTGGTTTTCGACAGCGACGCGGCCGCCATGCCCATCAGATAGGTGCCCTGATAATAGCGCGCACCGAAAGGCGAGAAGTTGGGCGCAACCATATACCCCGATGCGTGAAGGATAGACAGGCCGGGGTTCTGCTCGGCCAGCTTCAGCCCGCCGTTCATATAGCCAAAGGAGCCAAGGATCAGGAAATTGGTGCCCTCGGCCACGGTCTTGTTCATGATCCGGTCGGCGTCAGGGCCTTCGGCGATGTTTTCCAGCAAGGTGACCTTGACCTTGTCGCCATATTTTTCTTCCAGCGCCTTGGTGCCCAGTTCCAGCGTGTGCGACCAGCCCACATCGGCGGCGGGCGAGGGGACGATCAGGGCGACGTTCAAGACGCCGTCCTGGGCAAAGGCCGGAATCGGCAGAGCAAGCGCGGTGGACGCGGCCAGCGAGGATTTCAAAAACGAACGACGATTCAAACGAGAGGTCATGGCAGATCCTTTTGGTCAGGAGTGGAGACGATGAAGACAGGCTTCGGCGGCAGAGAAAAGGGAATACTCATCAAGTCCGGGAAAGGCACCGGCGCGCCAGACGATGCGGCCGTTGATCATGGTCATGTCGACTTCCGCGCCAATTCCGACCTTGGGGATCAGGCTGGCCGGGTCGTGGCGGGTGCCAACGTAGTCCAGCCGGCGGGTGTCGATGGCGAACAGATCGGCGGCAAGGCCCGGGGCGAGGCGGCCAATGTCGGCGCGGCCCAGCAGATCGGCGCCCCCTGCCGTGGCATAGCCCAGAAAGGCCGCCGGTTCGGGGACCGGATGGCGGCGGCCTGAGGCGACAAGGCATTGCAGCATATAGGCCGAGTGGATGCAGTGCATCAGGTTCGAATTGTCGTTGGAGGCCGCGCCATCGGCGCCAAGGCCAATGCGCAGCCCCATGGCCTGCATGGCGGGAATATCCGTCACCTCGGCCCCGACAAGATAAACCGGTTCGGGGCAATGGGAGACGCCGGTCTGCGTGGCGGCCATCCGGGCCAATTCGCTGTCTGACAGTTCCCAGCAATGGGCATAAAAGGTGTCAGGGCCACAAAACCCCATCTCTTCCAGATAATCCACCGTGCGCCGGCCCGTGCGCGCCGCCATGACCGGGCTTTCCCCTTCGCCGACATGGGTGTGCAAGAACACGCCCTTGTCACGGGCCAGACGCAGGGATTCCACAAAGGTCTCGCGGTAACTGTTCACCGGCTGGCACGGGGCCACGACGACCTGCCGCATGCTGAACGGGGCGGGATCGTGATAGGTATCAATCAAACGCTCGCAGTCGGCCAGAAAACCATCGGTGGTATCCAGCATGTCATCGGGGATGGTGCTGCCTTCGGACTTGGGCAGCGTGTTGCCACCCCGCCCGGCATGAAACCGGATGCCAAACATCTGCGCCGCTTCGAACTGGCGGTCGACGATGCGCGTGCCGGCATGATGCGGGAAATTGTATTGGTGATCAAAGGCGGTGGTGCAGCCATGTTTGATCAATTCGGCCAGCGCCACGACGGTTGAATGGTAAAAGGCATCTTCGGTCAGGCGGGCGAAGATGGGATAGATCCGGTCCAGCCATTCGATGACCGACAGTCTGGTCCAGTCCAGATCGGCCCGGTTGCGCACGAAGGTTTGAAAGAAGTGATGATGCGTGTTGATCAGGCCGGGATAGACGAACCAGCCCGATGCATCGATCACCTCGGTTCCGGCGGGCAAAGGCCCGGCCGACAGATGGGGGCCGATGGCGACAATCGCGGGTCCGCTGATCAGGATATCTTGATCGCGCAGCACGGGCGCAAAGGCCGATGGCACGATGGCCGCGCAGTTCTTCAGCAAGTATCCCGTCATGCGGCAGCTCCTGAGTGCGGGGCGGGTTTCAGATCGTGCAGACGGTGAATGCCCGGCATTTCGATGAACTGCGGCAGCGACCGCACCGCGCGCTGCCACAGGCGCACCGAGGGATAATCGCGCAATTCGACGCCGCCATCGGGGGCCAAGGCCACATTTGGAAAGCAGGCGATGTCGGCAATGCTGGGCGCGGTGCCCTCAAGGAAAATGCGCCCTTCCAGCCGCACCTGTGTCAGATGGGCCTCAAGCTCGCGCAGGCAAAGGTGGCCCGCGGTGCGGCATGCGGTGATATCGGCGGGAAAATGCAGCATGTCGTGCAAACGCGCCAGCCCAAGGCTGCTGTTCAAACGCCCCGAAAACGCCAGCCAGTTCTGCACGCGGGCCGCCGATTGCGGGCTGGCCTCGCCCAGCCATTGCGGCCCGGCGATCTGCGCCAGATAGACCAGCATGGCGGTACTTTCGGTCAGAACCAGATCACCGTCGACCAGCACCGGGATGGACCCTGCCGGGTTAAGATCGCGAAACGCCGCAGATTTATGCGCCCGTCCGGGGTGAAAATCGACCGCCACAAGATCCAGCTTGATCCCAAGAAGGGCCGCCATCAGCCGCACTTTATAGCACGAGGCACTGAGGATATAATCATACAAGATCATGCCGCCACCACCTGTGCGCCATAGGTCAGCCCTTTGCGTTTCAGCCAGCGGCGATAGGCGACCGAAGTCAGGTCCGCCTGCGTTGGTATTTCCATCCCCGGATCCAGCGGCAACAGGCGGGGGATCTGGTTTTCCAAGATCGAGCGGTCTTGCAGGAAAATCATCTGTTGGAAATGGATCAGATCGGCCTGAGGCGTGACATCATCAAACAGCGCCATATAGGGGTAGACGTCGCACAGGTCTTCGGCCAGCGGCTGCACGAAAATGCCGATCACATCCCATTCGTTGGTGCGGTTGGGACAGGTCTTGTACAGCACGGCGGCGGTCGGGGCGGCCACGCGGTACATATATTCGGTCACAATCCCCCCTGCGGCCGACTTGGCCGCCTGAGGCTGATAGAAATGCACCTTGGTCGCCCAAACCTCATCAACGTCGTCGCGGATCTGCACCTCATAGCGGCCCACTTCGGTATGGGGTTCTGCGCCCAGCACATCTGTGTGCACGAAGGGAAAATGTGCGATGTCCAGAAAGTTTTCCACGGCACGCAGCGGCGAGCATTTGACGCGCACAACGCCGCAATCCACCAGACGGCGGCCGGGCTGCGCGGCTTCGGGAAGGGCGAACAGATCTTGTGCGGGGGTGCCAAGGCAGGCCCAGACGTGGCCATAGGCCAAGGTCACTGCCACGGCCTGACCCTGGGCTGTTTGCACCGACACAGCCCCGGATTGGGTTTTGAAGACCATGATCGGGCGCCCCAAAAGCTGTGTTTCGCGCCCCGGCCAAGGGCCGACCAGCGAGGTCATGGCGACGGGGTACCATTGGTCTAGCACGGCTTGCGGGATCATGGGGCGCTCCGATCTTCGATCTGGCGGCGCAGGCTTTCGGCCCAGCGCGAGACTTGGGCAGGGCCCGCCCCTGCCCCGCACAGGATATGCAGGGTTGTCTCCTGCGCCTTTGGTTGCAGCATAAGGCAGATCTGCGTGTCCAGCCCCGCGATTTGCACGGTGCCGCGCAGGCCGCCTTCTGCTTCGGTCAGGCCGGGGGCGTCGGCGGCCAAGGCCTGCAGCAGCGCCTGTTCGCCCACCTGCACCGTCAGACTGCGCAGGGGCTGGAACCCTGCGATATCGGGCGGCGCGGTGGGGTCATCCTTGGCCGCGATCCAGATCACGCCGCCCCGTTCGGTCACCTCAAAGCGCGTGGCGGTGATGGTGGCGGGCGGTGTCATGTCTGGATGCGCGGGGATATGGGTGCAGGCGCCGGTGACGCCATAGGTCCATCCGTGATATATGCAGGCCAGCGTTTCACCGCGCACGAACCCATGCGACAGGCGCATGCCCCGGTGCGGACAGCGATCGACCCAAGCGCTGAGCCGGCCCGAGGCGCTGCGCCAGACGGCCAGATCGACGCCCTGCCAGTCGGCATGCATCACGTTGGCTGGCGGCAAGTCTTTCGACAGGCCGCTGGCTTTCCAATTGGTCATCCTCATGTCCCCGGGTACCCCGCCGCGATCTTTGAAGGGCATGGCCGAAACCGAAAGCCGGAATCGGTGCCTGTTCAGCGACCTTTGTGACAATTGCCTAATATTTTAGCAACTCGTACCATAACGACCAGAAATTAGTCAGACCAAGAACCCTTGGGATCTGACGGGATCGGCCCACACTGCGCGCGTTCGATACGGTCAACCCAGACCTCTTGCGGACCCAGCGAACAGCCCAAGGCCAAGGCATCCAGAAGCTCGATCTGCCCGGCTGCAACCAGATCCAGACGGCCCGCCGCCTGCTGGGTGATCTGGCCGCGCAGGCCCAAGCGGCGGGCATGACGGCGGATCCAGGGGCCAAAGCTTTGATGCCCCACATCCCCGAAGATCTGAAAACTTTGGCTCTGCTCGGTCATCGGCGGCCCCCTTGCGCCGGGGTAAGGTGACGGGATTTGGCCGCGCAGACAAGGCACGTTTTGGGGCGGGCCACGTTATGGGGCGGGGCCGCGCCGCTACGCGGTGGTCAGCGCCTCGAACAGGCGGGCCACGGCCTCGGCCCCGGGGTCTTTGTGGCCGGCCAAGGTTTCGGCGTTCACATAGGCCGCCCGGCCGGCATTGGCGCGGCGCAGGGTGGCGGTGTGATCGGCCCCCTTGCGGGCCGCCGCCGTGGCCGCCTTCATGCCCTGATCCAGCACCATCAGCGCCGGCTGCAGCGCGTCGATCATAGTTCGGTCGCCCAAGTTCGCGCCGCCAATCTGCTGCATCCGTTCCAGCCCGGCCAAAAGCGCGCCTTGCATCGTCAGCCCGCTGGAGGCCGCATCGCCCGCCGCGGCAAAGAAAATTGCCAAAAGAACGCCCGAGGATCCGCCCATCGTCTGGCTCAACTCCAATCCGATGGCGCGGTAAAGCTGGGTATGATCGGCCAGCGGCAGATGGTCGAGGGCGCCGATCAAGGCGCGCGCGGCCCCTGCCAAGGTGGATCCGGTATCGCCGTCGCCGGATTTGGCATCCAGCGCGTTCAAATCTGCCTCCATGCCCATCATGATCTGGCAGCATTTTTGCAAGAAGGCGCGCGTTGCGGGATGGCTGGACGGGATCGGCCGGATCGGCGTCAGCCCATCGGGCAAGGCAAGGGGGGCGGGATTGGCCACGCGCTGGCAGCCCGGCCAGGCCGCAAGCGGCGTTGCTGCGCACAGCGCCGCCTCGTCCGCGGGCGTGACGGGCAGGACCGAAACCGAAAAGCCGCGCATATCCAACGAGGTCATCATCGCCGCCGGACCGACGATGAATTTAAGCCGCTTGCCCAAGTCCGAGCGCAGCAATTCGTAGCTGAGCACGGCCATTTCCAGAACAGAGGCCGCCCCGAGATTGTTCAGCAAGGCCACATGCGGCGCACTGGTATCGGTCATGGCGGCGAGTTTTTGGGTCACCGCCGCCATGGCCTGTTCGGCGCTGGTAAAATCGATCTGTTCCACGCCCGGCTCTCCGTGGATGCCAAGGCCCAGTTCGGCCTTGCCCGGGGCAATGCGGTTTTCCTTGTGCGATCCGGGAACTGTACAGGTGTCCAAGGACATGCCGATCGATTTTGTCCCCGCAATCACCCGCTGCGCGGCTTGGGTCACCGCCGCCAGATCCTGCCCCTGTTCGGCCAGATGCCCCGCGATCTTGTGCACGAACAAGGTTCCGGCCAAGCCGCGCGCCTGCGGCAGATCGGGCAGCGCGATGTCATCATCGACGATCACGATGTTCACCTTCAGCCCAAAGGCGCGGGCCCGTTCGGCCGCCAAACCAAAGTTCAACCGGTCGCCAGTGTAGTTCTTGACCACCAAAAGACAGCCCGCCGGGCCGGTGACGGCCAGAATGCCCGCCAGAACCGCATCGACCGAGGGAGAGGCAAAGACATCGCCGCAGACGGCGGCTGTCAGCATTCCGGGCCCGACAAATCCCGCGTGGGCCGGTTCGTGCCCCGACCCGCCGCCCGAGACAAGGGCCACGCGCGACTTGTCCCAATCGGCGCGCAGGACCACGCGGATATGCGGATAGCCATCCAGCCGCACCAATTTTCCGCCCGAGGCCATCAGCAGACCATCGATCGCTTCGGTCACGATGTTTTCGCGGTGGTTCATGAATTGGGTCATCTCGGTCTCCTTAGGCGATACGCGCGCCAGTGGCGTCAAAATAAAAGGGGCGCTGGGGCTGAATTTGCACGATGTCGCCCGATGTCAGGGCGGTATGGGCGTCTGTTACGGTGATCAGATCGTGGTTGTGAAGGGTCAGGTGCAGACGGGTCTGATCGCCCAAGTGTTCCACCCGTTTGACCAGCGCGTCCTGCCCCTGCCCTTGCAAGATCTGTTCCGGGCGCAGGCCAATCTTGGCCGCGCCCGGCGGGGCGGGGCCGAACAGATCGGCGGGCAAGATGTTGATATGCGGCTGGCCAAGACGGCCGGCGGCATAGATGCTGACCGGATTTTCGTAAATCTCACGCGGGGTGCCAAATTGCACCAGTCGGCCGCGGTCCAGCACCCCGACATGGGTGGCCATGGTCATGGCTTCGATCTGGTCATGGGTGACGTAGATGAAGGTTGCGCCCAGATTGGCCTGAATATTCTTCAGTTCCACCCGCAGATCGGCGCGCAATTTGGCATCGAGCGAGGACAGGGGTTCGTCCATCAGATAAACAGACGGGTTGCGCACCAAGGCGCGCCCGATGGAGACACGCTGCATCTCGCCGCCGGACAGCGCGGTTGCCTTGTTGTCCAGCTTGTGGCTGATCTGCAAGATTTCGGCCACCTCGGCGACGCGGCGGGTGATCTCGGCGCGGGGGGTGCGCAAGAGCGGCGATTTCAGCGGGAATTCCATATTCTCGCGCACGGTCAAATGCGGGTAAAGCGAGTATTGCTGAAACACCATGGCCACATTGCGCTGTGCGGGCGTCAGGCCCGTCATGGCGCCCCCGCCGATCATCACGGTGCCCGTATCAGGCCGATCCAGCCCCGATACCATGCGCAGCAGGGTCGTCTTGCCCGCGCCCGTGGGCCCCAGCAGCACCACAAAGGCACCGTCCGGAACCGTGATCGACAGATATTGCAGGGCCCGCGTTGGCCCAAATGATTTGCAAACCTGTTCAAGCTTTACTTCAGCCATGGGACAGAACCTTCTGATTTGCAACAGACATTAGCGCATGGCCATTTTCGCCAAACAGCGTGATCGAGCGCGGATCAAAGGCCAGACCGGTGGTTGTGCCCAACTGGGCCACGCGATCGGACCCGATGCGCGCCTTCACGGGGCCCAGGTCAGTGTCCAAGGTCACGATCTGCGTGGTACCCAGATATTCGCTGGCCAGAATGCGCCCGCGATAGGGTGCCGCATCATCCAGACGCACATGTTCGGGGCGCACGCCCAAGGTCAACCGGCCGCTGGCCCCGCTGATCATTTCGGGAATATCCATCTGGGCGCCAGACAGGGTGACAGACCCCGTGCCATTGCCCACCATGCCCCCAAAAGTCAGAAGGTTCATTGCGGGCGATCCGATAAAGCGGGCGACAAAGGTGGTTGCGGGCCAGTCATAGATTTGCTGCGGGCGGCCAAACTGTTCGACAACCCCGTGGTTCATGACAACGATCTTGTCGCCCATCTGCATCGCTTCAAGCTGATCATGGGTCACGTAAACCGTCGTGGCGCCCATCCGGTCGTGCAGGGCGCGCAGTTCAAGCGCCATATGCTCGCGGAATTCGGCATCCAGCGCGCCCAAGGGTTCATCCATCAAGAAACAGGCCGGATCGCGCACAATGGCCCGGCCCAGCGCCACGCGCTGCCGGTCCCCGCCCGACAAGCCGCCCACGGGTTTGTCCAACAAGGATGTGATGCCCAAAATCTCGGCCACTTCGGCCACCTTGGCGCGCACCTGATCGCGCGCCATGCCCTGACTGACCAAAGGATACGAGATGTTCTTGCGCACGTTCATATGCGGATAAAGCGCGAACATCTGAAACACGAAGGCGATATCGCGTTTGCTGGCCGGTTTTTGCCCCACCTCTTCGCCATTGATATAGATCTCGCCCGCCGAGGGCAGTTCGAGCCCGGCGATCATGCGCAGTGTGGTGGTCTTGCCGCAGCCCGAGGGGCCAAGCAGCATGAAAAATTCGCCATCCTCGATGGTGAAACTGGAAGATTGCACCGCGGTGAAGGCGCCAAAATCCTTGCGCAGGTTCTTGATGATGATCTGGGCCATCCGACTACTCCGGGAAATGGCTGACGATGATGAACATGACCGTTCCAATCAGCGTCACAAGGAAGGAATAGGTGAACAGCACCATGGCAAAGGGTTGCATCAACATGACAACGCCCGCCGCGATCAGCACCGTGGCCAAAAGTTCCCAGGGCCCCCGGCGCAGGCGCATCAATCCGGTGAAAAAAGCCTTCATTTGCGGACCGCTCCGAAGGTGATGCCGCGCAGCAGGTGCTTGCGAAGCAAAACGGTGAAAACCATGATGGGCAACAAGAACAAGGTGGCCCCGGCAGCAACAGCGGGCCAATCCTTGCCCCCTGCCCCGATGATCGTGGGAATAAAGGGCGGCGCTGTCTGCGCCTCGCCCGAGGTGAGGAGCACCGCAAAGGCATATTCATTCCAAGCGAAGATCAGGCAAAATATCGCGGTCGAGGCGATGCCCGTGGCCGCCTGCGGCAGCACCACTTTGTAGAAGGCCTGAAACCGGGTGTAGCCATCGATCAGCGCTGCCTCTTCGTATTCGATGGGGATTTCGTCGATAAAGCCCTTCAACAGCCAGACCGACAGCGACAGGTTGACGGCGGTGTACAGCAAGATCATGCCCAGATGCGTATCCGACAGGCCAAGCTGGCGGTACATCAAGAAGATCGGGATGGCGACGGCGATGGGCGGCATCATCCGCGTGGACAAGATGAAGAACAGCAAATCATCCTTTAACGGCACCTTGAACCGGCTGAAGGCATAGGCCGCGATCGTGCCCAGAAAGACCGACAGGAACGTTGACCCAAAGCCGATGATGACTGAATTGATAAACCGCTCGCCATAGCGGCTGGGCCCGGTGATCACCATGTCATACTGGCGCACGATGGCATCGTACCAAGTGGTGGGCGCGCCCAGCGCCGCAAGGTCTTCGGGGGTGACGCGGCTGCGCGAGGTGAAGAGGTTCACATACCCCTCTAACGAGGGGGAAAACAGCACCTTGGGCGGATAGGCGATGGAATCCGTGGGTGTTTTGAAGCCTGTGGCGATGATCCAGACCAAAGGCAGCAAGGTGATCAGCGCGTAGGCAATGACCAAGGTTCCGGCGATCCATTTCTGGCGGGACGAGGGATCTGTGATGGAATAGCTCATCTGTCTTTCACCTTGTTCAGCGCCTTGACGTAGATCGAGGCCAGCCCGAACACCGTCACAAACAGGATCACGGCATAGGCGCTGGCATAGCCGGTGCGCCATTTTTCAAAGGCCTCGCGTTTCAAATCGATCGAGACCAACTGCGTTGTGGCGCCTGGGCCGCCGCCGGTCAGCTGAACCACAAGATCGAACATCTTGAAATTCTCGATCCCGCGGAACAGGACGGCCAGCATCAAGAACGGCAGCGCCATGGGCAGGGTGATGGTCCAGAACTGGCGAAATTTCGTCGCGCGGTCACATTCGGCCGCCTCGTACAGGCTGGCCGGGATAGACCGCAGCCCGGCCAGACAGATCAGCATGACAAAGGGCGTCCACATCCAGGTATCCACGATGACGATGGCCCAAGGGGCAAGGGCGACTTCGCCGATCATCGAAAAACCGGACGGATCGGCGCCGGTGAAAAAGGCGATGACATAGTTGAACAGGCCGATCTGCGGTTGGTACAAAAAGGTCCAGAAATTGCCGACAACGGCGGGCGAGAGCATCATGGGCAAAACGATCAGCGTCGTCCAAAGGTCATTGCCGCGAAATTTCTTGTTGATCAAATAGGCAAGCGAAAAGCCGATCAGGACCTGCAAGGCGATGGTCCAGATCAGGAAATGCGCCGTGGCTTGCAGCGAGGTCCAGGTGTCGGCATCCGTCAGGATCTTGCGGTAATTTTCGATGCCCACAAATTCCACGGCGTTGTTGGGCCGGTTCGTGCGGTAGTTCGTCAGGCTGAGACGGATGGTCCAGATCAAGGGGAAGATATTGACAGCCAGCAACAAAAAGATGGTCGGCGCCACGAAGATCCAGGCGATCGCCCGGTCAGACAGGCCCCGGATGCGATGGGCAAGTTGGGGCGGCGTGGCACGTGCCGCGCGGTCAACCATAGGAGTGGACATGATTCGAACTTTCCAGAGGGCACAGCGGCGAAGAGATGATGCGCGAGGCTCGATTGGCCCTCAAGTGCTGCGCGCGGGGGGGGCACCTGGCGGCTTGCGCCGCCAAGTGCCGATAGGGGCGATCGCGCCTGCGATCAGTACTTGCCCTCTTCTTCGAAGGTGGCCTGCCAATCGGCAACCAGACCATCCAAGGCCTCTTTGGCGGTGCCGTTGCCGGCAACGACATAGTCGTGGAACCACTTTTGCGAGGATTGCATCAAGGTGGCATAGCTGGGCTCTGCCCAGAAATCCTTGACGATGGCCATGCTGTCCAGGAAGGTCTGGGCATAGGGCTGCGAGGTGGCGAAACCGGGGTCTTCCACCACGGCGCGCAGAGCCGAATATCCGCCCAGTTTCCACCACTTGGCCTGCACGTCAGGCTGGGCGAACCACTTGATATAGGTCAGGGCCGCATCTTGCTTGTCCGATGCCGCCACGACCGAAATCCCCTGCCCGCCCAACTGGGCATAGCGATCGCCGTTGGGGCCGGCGGGGTTGGCAAAATAGCCAGTCACATCGCCGCCCACGTTGGCATCGGTGTTGAAACCGGGCCAGGTGAAGGCAAAGTTCATCTGCAAGGCAACCTGCCCTGATTTGAACGCATCCACGCCTTCGCCCATATAGCCGTTGGACGATCCGGGCGGCACGCAGCAATCATACAGCGCCTTGTAGAATTCCAGACCCGCAACCGCCTCGGGAGAGTTCACGAACCCTTCCATGTCATAGGGCTTGTCAGGATTGTCGTATTTGAAGCCGAAGGAATAGAGCACATCCATGACGCCCATGGTGATGCCTTCGGATCCGCGCTCGGTATAGATAGAGGCGCCATAGACCGTTTTGCCGTCGATGTCGCGGTTCTGGAAGAATTCGGCAATGTCCTTCAGTTCGGCAAAGGTCGCCGGAACCGCCAGATCGCGGCCATATTTTTCCTTGAATTCGGCCTGCAGTTCGGGACGTGCGAACCAATCCTTGCGATAGGTCCAACCCACCACATCACCAAAGGCCGGCAGCGACCAGTAGTTCGGGGTGTTCTTTGGCCATTCCGAATAGCCGGTCACTGTGGCCGGAATGAAAGCATCCATCGAGATGCCATTGGCATCAAAGAAATCGTTCAGCTTGATATACTGGCCATTTTCAGCCGCGCCGCCGATCCACTGGCTGTCGCCGATCATCAGATCGCACAGTTTGCCACCCGAATTCAGTTCGTTCAGCATACGGTCGGCAAAGCTGGTCCATGGCACAAATTCGAACGACATCTTGTTGCCGGACTGGGCTTCGTATTCTTTGCTCAACTCGATCAAGGCATTGGCCGGATCCCAGGCCGCCCAGCACAGGGTCAGATCTTCGGCTTGGGCTGTGCTGGCGGCGGCCAGCATGGCCAGCGACGCGGTGGTCGCCAAAAGTCTTTTGTTCATTTCTTTCCTCCCGGTTGCAGATCGCAGCCCCCTCGCCACGACTCGATGCTGACCAAAGCCTATTTGAGGTACGTACCTCATGGCAAGAGTTTTTTGAGGTACGCACCTCAAAACCATTGCAAGCCCCGCAAATTTCAGCGAAATAACATGAAATGGAGGGGCGGTTCACGGGATGCGGCCAACCACAAAAGATCTGGCTCAGGCGGCGGGTGTCAGCCTTGCAACGGTCGACCGCGTGTTGAACGATCGATCGGGCGTGCGCAAGGATACCGTGGACCGCGTGAACCAAGCGATTGAAAAACTTGGATTTACCAGAAATCTGGTGGCGGCCAATCTGGCGCGCGGCAAGGACTATCGGTTTGTGTTCTTACTGCCCCGCACGGGCGATCAGTTTCTGGAAGGCCTGATCAAACGCATCGGCGAGGCCAACCTTGCCTTTGCCGCCGAAATGGTGCGCGCCGAGGTGATTCACATCCCCGAAGGCGATCCGCACCAGATCGCGCATCTGCTTGGAAAGCTGGATGCCGAGAGGGTGAACGGGGTGGCGATCATGGCTCCGGAATCGCCGCAGGTGCGCGACGCCAAGGCCCGCCTTGCGCACCGCGGCATCGAAACCGTCAGCTTCATCTCGGGGCAGATCACCCAGGACCATGACGATTTTGTGGGGATCGACAACCATGCCGCGGGCGCGACCGCCGGGCGGCTGATGGGCCGTTTTTCCGAAGGAAAGCCGGGCAAAATTCTGGTGATTGCCGAAACCATGCTGGCGCGGGACAGTCTGGAGCGGCGCCTTGGCTTTGATGAGGTGATCAACGCTGATTATCCGCATTTGTCGGTCCTGCCCTCTTTGGAAACCTACGGCGATGCCGACCGGGCCGCGCGGATCCTTGAGGCGAGTTTTTCGGGCCATCCCGGCATTTCGGGGGTCTATGTCCTCAGCTCTGAATCGCGTCTGGCGTTGACCTTGATCAACGCCCGCCCCAAGACGCGCCAGCCTCTGATCATTGCCCATGAACGTACGCCCTTCAACGAAGCGGGCCTGCTGTCAAACCAGATCGACGCGCTGATCACGCAAGACCCCGGCCATCTGGTGCGCAGTGCCATCCGCATCCTGCGCGCCCGCTGCGACCGGCGGGACATTCTTGCCTCGCAGGAAAAAATCCGCATTGAAATTCTGTTCAAGGAAAACATTTGATTATCGGGCCTGCGCTGTGCCAAAGCAGAACCGCAGCCGAAATAGATCTGCAGCCGTCCCTTGCAGATTTGGGGTCAAATTACAGATGAAGGACGGCTTGGATCCGGCGGGGCAAGACCGCACCGCGATTGCCATCTTGGGAAGCTGCGTGTCGCGCGACATGATGCGTTTCGCTCGGAACGTCGATGTGACGCTGGACATACAATGTCAGTCGGTCGTGTCCTTCGTCGCGGCCCCGGTTGCACCGCAGTGTCTGGCCGACTTGGCCTTCGCGCCGGACTGCCCCAAATTCAATCAAAGGATGACCCTGCAGGATGCCAGCAAATCCGCCCGCGCCCGCCTGACAGACTTGCCCGCCGACGTGCCCTTGGTGATCGACATGCTTTGGGAAATCACAGATCTGGCCGTGACGCGGTGTGGCAGCGTTATCACCCTGACAGACCATGCCAAGACAGAGTCCAATATTCTGGATATGGTCGATCGGATCATTCCCATGGGATCGCAGGAACATCTGGCCCTGTTTGATGCCAGTGCCCGGGCCCTGCGCCCCCTGATCGGCAACCGGCGCACGATCATCCACCGCTCATTTTACGCGCAAAGCGGCAAGGCGGCCGCCGTGATGAACCCCTTGATGGAAAAGCTTTATACCCTTTTGCAACAGGCCCTGCCGCAGGCAAACACCTTTGAACTTGATCCCGCCCTGCGCCTGTCAGAGCCGGCGCATCTTTGGGGACCCGCCCCCTTTCACTTTATCGATGCCTATTACCGCGCCGGACTGGCCGCCTTGCAACCGTTTTTTGCCGGGCCGCTGGTTGAACATCCGGGGTTCTCCATGGCCGCGCCCCCGGGCTCAATGGATGCCGGCGAAAGCCGTGATCGCGGACAGGCCGCAGCATAATGTGCCCCCGGCGTCACGCGTCCGGGCGGCGGCGGGAAAGGGGATCGGCGGCATCAGCCAGGTGGCACATGACGAAGCGCGCGCCTGCGCCGAAAAGGCGGCGGCCCGTGTGGCCCGCCCATGCCGCCAAAAGGGTGGCCGGCCCCAAGGGCAGACCACAGGCAGCACCGCGCTGAGGCACGGTGCCGCCGCGCGTCACAAGATGAAGTCTGCTGCGGTCACACCCGTTACGCTGGCCAGAAGCAGGCCAAAATCTGCAATCTCATCCCCATTGTAATCGGCATAAACCATCGAATTCCCGTCAGATTCTTCGATCCAAACCGCGTTGGAGCTGTCGGCCTGCGTGCTGAACACAAAGGCCTGGTCGGCCGTGATCGCGGAATTTGCATCGATCGCGCTGATGTCGATCTTGTCGATGCCAACTTCAAAATCCATGACGGTGTCATATTTGTAAGACTTGCTTTCGGCGGCCGAATTGAAAACGAAAGTGTCGACATCACCGTCCCCGACGGTAAGATCATCCCCGTAAAGGCCCGGACCCTTGCCGGAAAGTTCATCTCGCCCTGCTCCCCCGATGATACGATCCGCACCTTCGGATCCATAAAGCGTATCATTCCCGCTGTTGCCGATCAGGATGTTTGCGCCAAGGTTGCCCAGAATGATGTTATTCAAGGTGTTCCCGGTTCCGTTAAGGGCAGCAACACTAGTTAAATCTATCTCCCCCAAGGAATCAACGCCGATCAAAACGAGATGCTCAAGGTTGGCACCCAGCGTGTATGAGACAGAGGAATAGACCGAATCATCGGTTCCGGCATTGGTGCCTTCGGTGATCACATCATTGCCATCGGTGATAAAGGCATCGCTGCCTTCCCCACCAGACAGCGTGTCATTGCCTGTTGCAGCCCACAGCACGTCACTGCCCGCACCGCCGAATAGAAGATTATTCCCGGCGTTGCCGGTGATCGTGTTGTCCAGCGCGTTGCCCGTGCCGTTGATCGAAGAAGACCCTGTTAGGGTCAGGTTTTCTAGATTGGATCCTAAAGTGTAAGTGACCGACGAGAGCACCGTGTCGGTGCCCCCGTCGGTGCCTTCGGTGATCGTTTCATTGCCGTCGGTCACATAGGTATCATCGCCCGAACCGCCGATCAGAATGTCGGTTCCCGTCCCGCCATTCAAAGTATTGCTGCCAGCGTTGCCCGTCAGGGTATTGTTCAGCGCATTGCCCGTGCCGTTGATCCCGTCAGATCCGGTCAGCGCCAGATTTTCAAGGTTATCGCCCAAGGTATAGGTCACCGAGGACTGCACCGCATCGACACCCGCATTGGTGGCTTCGGTGATCGTGTCATTGCCATCGGTCACATAGGTGTCGTTTCCGTACCCGCCGATCAGGGTATCGTTCCCCGTGCCGCCGTCCAAGGTATTGGACGCGCCGTTGCCGGTGATCGTGTTGGCAAGCGCATTGCCCGTGCCGTTGATCGCCGAAGATCCGGTCAACGTCAGGTTCTCGAGGTTCGACGCCAAGAAATAGGTGACCGAGGACTGTACCGTATCTGTGCCCTGATCGCTGGCTTCGGTGATCGTGTCATTGCCATCGGTTACATAGGTGTCGTCGCCCGATCCGCCAATCAACGTGTCGCTGCCCGTCCCGCCGTTCAGGGTATTGGCCACCGAGTTGCCAGCGATCGTGTTGGACAGCGCATTGCCCGTGCCGTTGATTGCCACGGATCCCGTCAGCGTCAGGTTTTCAAGGTTGGCGCCCAGAGTGTACGTGATCGCGCTTTGCACCGTGTCAGTGCCGCCGTCGGTGGCTTCGGTGATCGTGTCATTGCCGTCGGTCACATAGATGTCATCACCCTTGCCGCCGATTAGGGTATCGTTGCCCGTGCCACCATCCAGCGTATTGGCCACCGAGTTGCCCGTCAGGCTGTTATTCAGCGCATTGCCCGTGCCGTTGATCGCCAAGGGTTCGGTCAGCGTCAGATTTTCAAGGTTGTCGCCCAAAGTATAGCTGACCGAGGACTGCACCATATCGGTGCCTGCATTGGTGGCTTCGGTGATCGTGTCATTCCCATCAGTCACATAGGTGTCATTGCCCAAGCCCCCGATCAGAGTATCGGATCCCGTCCCGCCGTTCAGCGTGTTGGCCGCGCTGTTCCCGATAACGGTGTTATTCTGGGCATTGCCCGTGCCGTTGATCGCTGAAGAGCCCGTCAGCGTCAGGTTTTCAAGGTTCGACCCCAGAATCGACGTGACCGAGGATTGAACCGTGTCGGTGCCACCGTCGGAACTTTCGGTGATCGTGTCATTGCCATCGGTCACATAGATGTCGTCGCCCGATCCGCCGATCAGTGTGTCGCTGCCTGTGCCACCATTCAGTGTGTTGGCCGCCGAGTTGCCGGTCAGGCTGTTGGACAGCGCATTTCCCGTGCCGTTGATCGCCGAAGATCCGGTCAGCGTCAGGTTTTCAAGGTTAGCGCCCAGAGTGTACGTGATCGCGATCTGCACCGTGTCGGTGCCCCCGTCGGTGCCTTCGGTGATCGTTTCATTGCCGTCGGTCACATAGGTATCATCGCCCGAACCGCCGATCAGAATGTCGGTTCCCGTCCCGCC
>CANHLE010000033.1 GCA_947461435.1 Paracoccaceae bacterium
CGCCTTTGCCGAGCGCCTCGCCCGGATCAAGCGCCGCGCTGTCCCGGACGAGTGCTTCCGCGACAAGGGGCTCATGTCGAAATGGATCGACGGCAACAAGTGAGCACGGCACATCTTAGTGACGCCCTGTGCAGTCGTTCGGAGCTTTTGCAACACTGTAGCTTGGCAAACTGAGCGTAATTGCCAACCTATAGTTTGGCAGATTGGTTCTTCAGAACTTCAACTGCGACCAAATGCCTGTCCGAGCCGCGCCAGTTCGATGAGCGCAGTGTCCTTCTCCTACTCATCGTCCTTTTCGGCGATGAGCTTGCGAACAGTGCTGACGGACATGAACATTCTCAGCGGGTTGGACGCCAACGACTGGAACCCATAGCCTTCGTAAAGCGTCTTGCGGCGCGCGACGCGATCGGAATCGCCGCACTCGAGCACATCAAGCATGACGACCGCGACGCCAATGGCGTCGGCCGCAACGGCAATTCGCCGGAGGGCATCGACAAGCAGATCGCCGCCAAACCCGCCACCGCTGAATTTCCGATCCCGCCCGATCATTGAGATGTAAGCGGCGGGAATGTTGCCATGCGAAGGGCGGGTCCGCGCAAACTTCGCAGGCAGATCCGTAAACTGCACCGCGTGCGCATTCAGGGCATAGAAGCCGATGACCGTGCCGGCAGGATCGACCATCACATAAAGCCGGAGGTTGTCCGCCTTTGCCAGCTTGTTGGCAGTTTTCTGAAAATAGTTGTCGACCTGTTCGACGCCGCAAGAAAAAGCCGCTCGATCATGTCTCTCCGGATCGAACGGCTCAATGGTGTAGGCGACCGGTTCCGATGCCGCCATTTACTTCGACACAACCGTGTCACTGTGCCGACGGAAAGCCGCGCGTAGAGCATCAGTCGGCGGCGCCGGAGTATCAATCGCCGCAAAAAACGCTTCATGATCGACCGGCAATAGCACCGTCCGTTCATGTGCCGCGATTGTTGTCAGCGCGGCCTGGTAGGCAGCATTCATCGTGAAGACGGAATCGTCGACGCCTGAAAGCGCCGCTGCCTGCTGGATCGCAGTCTTGATGCGAGGCTTGGTCCGGAAATTCATCCGGGCCTCGTTGCGCTCATCGATCGCGCGCGTGGTGTCATGGAAACCAAGCATGGACGCCTCCTGAATAACTTGCCATCATGTACGCCAAATTGACGTACATTTCAAGTGCTCTTATGAAACGGGCTTCCAAACGCTGGCGTTAGATGATCCCCAGCACCAAGAGCATCCAGCCGGTTGGTAGCGCAGAGGTGAAGAAATGCTTCAGCCATGCGCGACTTTACCAACAGTGCGGGCAAGCCATGTGGGGAACTGGGGTGCCGCCATCACCAACTCCATCAACACGGCATTCGGCAGTTTTGCCTTTAGCGTCCGCAACGCGCTCTCTGCCTGCTCTGGCCCGAGCCATGCCAAGGCCCTGACGGCCTGCCCAGCAGTTTTGCCGGCAAGCGAGAGCTGCCACTTCGGCGCATGGCGCAGCTCGACGGATTGCTTGCCCATCGTCAGGGTTCTGCTGCGCCCAGAGGTCAGGTAAACAGACCGGACAGGGACTTGTGTCGTTAGGCCAAGCGCATTCGCAGCGGCCGCACCGTTGGGCACAATGACCTCTCCACGTTGCTGAGCCAAAGCCTCAACCGCTTGCTCAATCGAAGGGCTTCTCGGCCCAAACCGCGTTTGGACAGGGCGCAGATAAACGCCACGCCCGGCCCGGATGAGTTGGCCGCGTTCGGTCAGGCGCGAGAGGGCCTGATCCACTGCAGCGCGCGATCCGAGATGCAATAGCCCCTTCGCAGCAAGCGGCGTTCCTTCTGACAAGGCGGCAGCCTGCTGGATGATCTGTTCTGAAAGTCGTTCCATGATCTTTCTCCTGTCAGAAATATATGCAGATTTCTGACAGTTTGCAATGCGGGCCACTTCAACTTCATCCAAACCGCCGCCCTCCTTCGGTGAAGGTGTACTCGTTGACGGTCATCCCCTCCTCGATGGCCTCGTCCGACGTGAGGTGATCGTATTCGGCCTGAAGCTGTCGATAGAGCCAACGGGCGAGATCTCGCAGGGCTTCGGTCACGGTCTCTTCGGCATCTTCGGTCGGCGATTGGCAGGTCGGGCTGTCGCGTGTGACGTCCACCGACATGGTGTATTCGTGATAGTATCGGCCACGGTGACTGACCTCGGCGGCGAGCTGGTAGAAGTTTCGCCGTTGGATGGCTTGCAGCCGGTCGGCGATGCCATGCAGCGACGCGTCCGCTGGGGCGTAGTCCCGAATGCGCGCGGCCGCGCCCTTGGCGTGGGACCAGTAGCCCTGGAAGCAGGCCCCATCGCCCTGGCTCCAAAACCCGGAGAACCAAATGCAGGGTTTCTGTCTTGTCCCACCGCCCATCAGGCGAACGGGCGTGGTCTTCAAACGAATGCCAAGGATTTCACAGACCCGTTCGAAATCCTCGTAGACAGCATCCCACCGGTCGTCATGGGGCCCGAGTTCGCGAAACCAGCTGCGCGCCTTCTCCTTAGCGGTGTCGGAAAGTTCGGGGAACTGATAGACCGTCGTACAGATGACTTCAGGCATCGAAGTCCTCCCCGCGGAGCGCGGCCTCAAGCCATGCATGTGTGCTGGTCCAGCCGACGGATTTTCGCTTTCCGAGGTCAATGACATGCGCTCCACCGCCGAAGGCGTCCAATCGGGGCCGGGAACAGGTGGAGGCGAATTCAAAGCCCCAGAGGCCGGTTAGGTCGATCTCTTCCGTCAGACGCAACACGAAGCGAATGACGCCTTCGACATCGCCGTCCCCATCATCGCCATGGAGCCAAAGGATCGAACCGCCGGGACCGTCCTGCGGCGTCAATACAAAGCCCGAGTATTCCGGATCGTCAGCACCCTCCTCGTCGAGATGCAGGCGGGTCAAGAGATCAAGCGCCGCGGTGGCCCGTTCAGGCGTGCCGACATCAAGCAGGCAGGAAAAATGAGTGAGATAATCGGCCATGGGGCCCTCCATGTGTGAAGGCACCCGGCCGAGGGGCCGGGCGCACTGCAATTGCTAAGATTAGGCATGCCGCAGGGGTTAGGTGCGCCGCAGGCGCGCTTGTTCCCGCGCCACCTCATGGGCGCAGAGCAAGTCGCGGTAATAGCGTTTGCGTGCTGCGCGCCAACTGCGGACGGCCAGGGTGTCCGGATGCAACCGGCGTATCGCTGTGCGCAGGACGACAAGGTTCGAGACCTCGGGCAGCAGGCCGAGATCTTGGTAGGCCCGACACATCTCAGCGGACCTCCGTGACTGGTGAGGTTAGGTAAGGATCGACCAGCGCCTCGATTTTCTCGGTCCTGCCCATCCAAGGCTCGGGCCGGATCGCCTTGACCCAGTCGGTGAAGCTTGGGATAAAGCCGAGGTCTTCTCGGACATGCTGTTCGCCCACCCAGCGGGTTGGAATGATCCTGCCGGTCGACAGCGTGATCGTCGGCCCGAAGACTGTCTCGGAAAGCCAGATTCCCGCCGCATGATGAAACATGGCCCTGTGGCGAAAGTCCGCAGAATGGGCTTTCGAGCTGTCATACCATGCGTGGATGGCCTGGTAGTCCTCCACGGTGCCGCCCCATTTTTTCACCGAAGACAGGGCGTGGTGGTAAGGATGTGCCATCGCCGCCCCCTCAAAATTCATGGGTGAAGAGTTCGGACGACGTGAACCGTTCGTTGAACTCGAGGTGAATGCAGCGGGCACTGGCGTCGAAGCAGAACTCGCCATAGGCGCCGCCGTTGTTTTCCCAACCCCCGTGGGTGTCGCTGAGGAAATCATAAGCGAGCTGTTCGACGACATCTTCGAGCGAAAGCTGCCGCATCTCGACTTCGGGGCTGTCCCAGGTGATGGCGGCGTAGGGAATTTCTACGGCAGGGAAATCGACAGCTGTCTCCCCCGCCCATGCCGCGATGCTTTCAATCTGGCCGCTGTCGCCCTCGCCATCGAAGGTGACCGTGACATGAGAAATGCCGGCGGCGGTCAGGGCATCGAACAGGCGATCTCTGTTGGCCGGACGCAGCTCGGCCTCGCGGGCGGCTTGCTCGGCCTGCACCGCGAACACTGCGGCGAAGTCGATCGTGGACGGCGGCATCGGCGCCGGAAGGGTGGGTTCAACCTGGGTCATGGGGGTCTCCGAAGAAGGGGGAAGGGTCGGAGCCCGCCGGGCACACTCTAGCCCCGGCGAAGCTCACAAAAGCCCCCTGCCCTCCTCTGCCTCTTTGGGGTCATGCAGCGATCTGCAGGGCGCGTGCAGCAAAGGCGCGCCAGAGTGGATCGACGAGGCGGGCTTCCAAGAGATCGGCACGCTGCCGCAGGCGGGTTGCGAGATCGCTTTCTTGCCAGTCCGCCGCGCGGCTTGCCTGCGCCCGAAGTTGGCTCGCTTCCATGACCACTGCCCGAGCCTCAGTCGCGGTCATGACAGGTGCGCACCAAGCGACAGCGCCCTTCGCTGCGGCACCGGCAAGGACAAGACGCTCGTCGCGATCAAGGATCGCCATCATGCGCGGCGTGTCCTCAGGCTCCAGTTCTTCCACCATTTTGATCGCGCCCCGCATGGCTTCGGCCAGCGTAGCAAAATGGCCGACAATCTTGGGGCGCGCCTCTCCCGACATCGCAGCTTCAGGGTTCCGATCAGCCAGCGTCAGGGCAAAAGGCAGCGTGGGCTCAATAGTGCCGTCCGGTGTGACCGGCGCCAAGCCAGCCAGAAATGGGGCCGACAGGGCCGGAAAGGGAAGGTCGAACATGGGAAATATCTCCGACGGTGCGGGAAGCCTCTCTCCCCGCCTCAAGCGTCAAAGACCAAACCGTCGCCCTCTTCCTCTTAGGGGCGACGGAAGGCGTTGATCCGAAGGAAGGGTCACATCTTGCCCAAGCCCCGAAGAGAGAGTTCCTGGCCCCCACCCACGATGATGTGGTCATGCAAAGTCAGGCCGAGATACTTGCAGCCCTTCTGGATTTCTTTCGTCATGGTGATATCCGCCTCGGAAGGCGTCGGATCACCGGAGGGGTGGTTGTGGACCACTATGAGTGCGCTTGCGTTCAATACCAGCGCACGTTTGATGATCTCGCGGGGATAGACTGGGACATGGTCCACAGTTCCGACCGCAAGCTGCTCATCCGAGATGACGCGATTGCGTCGGTCAAGGTAGAGGACGTGGAAGCGCTCCACCTCGCCACGTACTGTCACCGCACAATAATCGCGAACAGCCTGCCAATTGCCGAGGACTGGGTTCTGGTTCAGATAGCGCCCGAGGATTTCGCGGGCCTCGAGGATGACGGTTTCTTCTTGCGGGGTCACGAGGGGTCTCCGAAAAATGAAAATGCCGACGCCCCTGCCCTGTCGAAGGGCGGGCCGTCGGCGCAACTATGAAAAGCTGACCGCCCAACGGGACTGGGCGGTCATGTGGATGGCGCGTTGCTTCAGCCGACCCGGTCGAGGAGCTTCTTGGCGCGCCCCTCCATATCGAGGCGAGCGTCCTGCTGGGTTTTGTCGCGAGCAAGCCGCGTGATCCCCTGCACGAAATCGAAGATGCTTTCGGGCGGACGGCCCTCTTCCATCAGCACCTTCTCGATGATCTTGCCGGATTCAGCCTTGGAGAAGCCGCGTTTCCGCAGGAAATCATCGCGATCCTCATCCGTGCGCGCCACGATCTGCTGCCGCGCCGCCTTGATCCCGTTCACGAAGCCCTGCGGCGAGGAATTGGCGAAGCGCGTCAACGCTGGGGCCGCCTCATGTGCAAAACGCGAGGCCGCGTATTTCGAATGGCGGATGGTGATCTCCTGGAAATCCTCGACGCCCCAGAGGTTCCGGTTCTGGCAGACAGCACGCAAGTAGAAACTCGCCATGCCCAGGGTCTTGGCCCCCACCTCAGAGTTCCAGCAGTAGAAGCCCCGGAAGTAGAGATCGGGGGAGCCATCGGGCAAGCGGCCCGCCTCGATCGGGTTGTGGTCGTCGACCAGGAACAGGAAGACATCGCGGTCCGAGGCATAGAGCGTGGTCGTGTCGCGGCTGATCTCGACATCGGGGTTGTAGACCCCGGTCGACCAGTCGAGCACTCCCGGCACTTTCCAGCGTGTGTCGCCCGTGCCGTTGCCCGCGATGCGCTGCACCGCTTCGACCAGTTCATGGTCGTGGATGCGGCCATAGTCCGGGCCAGTCACCGCGCGCAGCTCGGTGCGGCCGTCCTCCGTCTCGAAGGTCTTCACCTGCTCGGCGCGGTGGTTGGTCAGGCCGTATTGCAGGTTGATGCCCGCCAGCGGCGCAGGCAGCTGCCGCAGATAGGAGGCCGGCGCGCCGACGATGCTGGCAAGCTGGCCAAAGGCCCAATGCGTGGGCGCGACCGGTTCATGCGCTTTCGGCAAGACGAGGTGCAGCCGCTCGGCGCTATCACGCGTTGCCTCGACCCTGATGTCCGCCGTCAGCACCACCCGGCTGCGGCTACGCTCGGACCGGCCCTTCACATTGGCCCAGAGATCGTCGAGCGAAAGATACCGCTCGTCATCGGGCCGGTTGAACCATTCGGACGACACCCGCCCGTTGCGCTCCCCTCGGCTGACATCCACTTTCCAGCCACCCGTCCGTGCAGGTGCGACCGGATCCAGAACTTCCACAACGCCCATCGGCTATCTCCCGCGACGGGCGTCGGGAGCCACTCTCCCAACCCTCAACCCGTCACCTGGAAACCGGCACACCTTTCACTCTAAACGACGCAAGGGGCGGAAGGCAGACATTCGAACACAACATAACGACTTCCGCTCTCCGCCCGATCCAGACGGTGGCTATTTCAGATTTGACTTATCCTGTGTCCGGGGCAGCCAGACCGATTGAAAATGGAGATTTGCCAAGGCCGCTTGGGAGCACAGCGGGAAATGGTGGTAAGCGAGCAAGGTTTGGCAACACAGACTTGCGTGAGTTTGGTCCAGACTTGCGACGCAGAGACGCTCATTCGGCCGTTGCGGCCATCACTTCAATCTCGACCTTGAACTCAGGCCGCGAAAAACCGGCGACCAGCAGGAGGGTTGAGGCAGGAGGGACGCTTGCGCCGGACAGGAAGGCGTCACGCGCAGCCATATATGCGGGCAGGTCTGCACGGTCGGTAAGCCAGGCCGAAATGTGGCAGATATCCGCAACGTCCATGCCGCCCTCGGCCAAGATGGCCCGGATATTGGCAAAACAGATCGCCACCTGATCCTCAACGCGGGCTGGCACCGACCCGTCAGCGGCCAGACCAAGTTGCCCCGACGTCCGAAGGATCCGGGCGCCCGCTGGCAGTTCGACCCCATGGGCATAGCGGGCCAGAGGGGCGGCGATTGATGCAGGGTTCAAGGATCGCATGTGGCCTCACAACGGACATTCGCCGCCAATATGGCCTCAGACCAAACCAAAGCGTGGCAAAAAAACTGATCGCCACGCCCCTGTTTTCCTTTTGCCAAATCGATCCGGGAAAGCATTAGTCTTGCACGGACCCCGCAAGGAGAAACTCATGTCCCGCAAGATCGTGCTTGTCCGCCATGGCGATGATCCGCCAGATGATCGGGTCGTGACCTTTGCGGTCCAGAACGGGTTCGAGCCGGTCTTCTATCGCCCCTTCAAGGGCGACAAGTTGCCATCGCCGGGGCCGGATGTGGCGGGATCGGTCGTCTATGGCGGCCCGTTCAACGTCTTTGAAGAAGACAAGCACCCCTTCCTACATGATGAGGCGGACTGGATCCGCGCCTGCATGGCGAATGACATCCCACTTCTGGGCATTTGCCAGGGCGCGCAGCAGATTGCGCGGACGCTGGGGGCTTGGGCCGGACCCTATGACACCCCTGTGCACGAGTTCGGCTATTACCCGATCTCACCCACGCCCGAGGGGCGCGATTTCCTGCCCGATACGCTGAACATGACGCAGGCGCATTTCCACACTTTTGCCATTCCCGAAGGCGCGGTGCATCTGGCCTCTAGTCCGCTTTATCCCAATCAGGCCTTCCGTTATGGCGACAAGACCTTTGCCTTCCAGTTCCACCCCGAAGTCACCATCGAGGGTTTCCGTCGCTGGCAAACCTACCCTTGGGCGGCCTTTGGCAAGCCCGGTGCGCAGACCAAAGACGAGCAGAACGCGCTTATGGCCGAGCATGACGCGCGTCAGGCCGACTGGTTCTATGGCTTTCTGCGAAAGCTCTTTGGCACCGCTGCATGACCGGACTGGCCACGCGCAACCCGCAAGCTTACGGCGTGCTGGTCACCCTTTGCGGGGTGCTGATCTTTGTGCCCGATGCGCTGGTGATGCGGCTGATTGGCGGCGACATGCTGGCGCTGGCCTTTTGGCGGGGCGTGCTGGCGGGCAGCATCTTTCTTTTGGGCAATCTGATCTTGTCCCCCGGATCCATGCCGGCGCGCGGCGAATGGTTCGACCGCAAGGGGCTGCTGATTATCGGGCTGAACGCGGGGGGCGTTCTCAGCTGGTGTTCGGCTATGCAATACACCTCGGCCGCCAATGCGCTTTTGGTGCTGGCGATTGCGCCGTTTCTGGCAGCGATCCTGTCGTTCGTTCTCTTGAAGGAACGGATCGACCGCGCCACCGCCCTTGCCATCGCGCTGGTCTTTGCCGGGGTCTTGGTCCTTGCCTCGGGCAGTCTGGGGCATGGGCGGCTTCTGGGTGATGGCTTTGCCTTGATGAACGCAATGACGATAGCCGCCTACTATGTGACGCTGCGGACGACGGGGCGGCGCAACATGCTACCGCATCTGGCGCTGGGGTCCATTCTTGGTGGCCTGCTGGCCGTTCCGTTTGCCGATTTTGAACCCGTTACAACGACGCAAGCCATGCTGATCTTCATTTCGGGTGCCGTCATCCTGCCCTGCGCGGCGGGGCTTTTGATGCTGGGTCCGCGTTATCTTCCCGCGCCCGAGGTGTCGATGATCACGCTTTTGGAAGTGATCCTTGGCCCCCTGCTGGTCTGGGCGGTGATCGGGGAAAACCCCGGCCAGATGACCCTGATTGGCGGGGCGGTGATCGTTGTCACCGTTGCCTTACATACCCTGCGCCGTTTGACCCAACCCGAAAGCCCCGCCTGATGCGCCTTTTGTTTGTCCACGCCCACCCGGTTCCCGAAAGCTTCAACGCCGCGCTTTATGCTGCCGCAGTGGAAAGCGCCCGTGCCAATGGCCACGAAGTTCGACTGATCGACCTGAACGCCGAAGGGTTCAACCCGGTCATGTCCGCTGATGAGCGGCGCGGCTATACCGAAGACGTGCCGATCCCGGCCGATCTGCAGCCCCATATCGTGGCGCTGCAATGGGCCGAAGGGTTGATCTTGGTCTATCCCACATGGTGGTATTCTCAGCCTGCGATCCTGAAGGGCTGGATGGACCGGGTTTGGCGGCCCGGCATCGCCTTTACCCTGCATGACGAAGGCCAGCGCCTTCGTGCGGCGCTGACCAACATCCGGCTGATCGGGGTGATTACAACCTTCGGCTCGCCTTGGTGGTTCTGGACCTTCCTGATGGGCGCACCGGGGCGCAAGATCGTTCTGCGGGGTCTGCGGTTTTGCACCAACAAACGGACGCGGACCTTTTGGCTGGGCCTTCATGCCATCGATGACCAGACCGAGGCCAGCCGCGAGCGCTATATTGACCGGGTGCGCGACCGCATTGCGCGGATTCCGGTGTAGGAGGCCACCATGGGCCATATCGGGAATTGGGCCGACCTGACCGCCCCTGAATTTGCCGCACTTGACCGCGCCAGGGCCGTGGCGATCTTGCCCATCGGGGCCATTGAACAGCACGGGCCGCATCTGGCGATGTCGGTGGATCGTGATCTGACCATAGCGGTGCTGACCCGCGCCATGAACCTGATCGAGCCTTCGCTGACCGTGCTTGCCCTGCCGGTGCAAGCCATCGGCAAAAGCACCGAACATCAGGCTTGGCCCGGCACGCTGTCGCTGTCAGCCGAGACGCTGTTGAGCGTGCTGCAGGACATCGCCGCCTCAGTCCACCGGGCGGGCATTCCCCGGCTGATGTTCCTGAACGGCCATGGCGGCAATCGCGCGCTGCTGGAATTGGCCTGCCGCGATCTGCGGGCGGACTTGGGACTAATCACCGCCCATTTTGCTTGGGACGATCTGGCCGATGCGGAAACCGTGGTCGGGGCGGCCGAAGCGCAAGATGGCCTGCATGCGGGCGATGTGGAAACCTCTGCCATGCTGGCCGCCCATCCGGACAAGGTTCGCAAGGACCGGGCCGAGGAGTTCGGATCAGCCCATCTTGAGTGGCGGCAAGCCCACCCCGACCTTGGCCTTGGGGCTGCGGCCCTGCGTCCCGGCTGGCTGATGGGCGATCTTAATCCAAAAGGGGCCGTTGGCAACGCGGCGGCTGCGACGGCGGATAAGGGCGATAGGCTTTTGACAAGTGCCGCCCGCAATCTTGCCCGGCTGGTCGCCGACTTTGCCCGCTTTGCTCCGGGCTGATCTAACGCCCTGCGCTGCGGAATGACGTCGAATTCTTTGGGGTCACAGCCCCGTTTTGCTTGCGTGAACCACGGCCAGCCCAGCCTTAGGCTTTCGCGGCAACCAGACCTTGAAAGCCCCACATGACCAGCATTTCCGGCAAAACCTCGACTGACTGGGCCGCCTTTGCCAAGGCCCTTGGGCCGGTCGAGACCATCGAAGAGACGGTGCGGGTCAAGAAACGCAGCCGCGATTTCTTCTGGTATTCCCCCATCCTTGACCGCCGCCTGAAGACCTGCTTCGGCGATCTGGTCGCAAGGCCGAAATCCCCCGCCGAGATGGCGCAATGTCTTTCCCTGTCGGCGCGCCATCTCGTCCCTGTGACGCTTCGCGGCGGGGGAACCGGCAATTATGGCCAGTCGGTGCCGATGGAAGGGGGGCTTATCATCGACACGACGGCTATGGGTGAAGTGCTTGAAATCGGACCCGATTTCGTAAGAGTTCAGGCCGGCTGCAACATCTTGAAGCTGAACGAGGCGCTGAAGGCCAAAGGGCAGGAGTTGCCGGTTTTCCCCTCGACCCAAGACATCGCTACCATCGGCGGCTTTATCTCGGGCGGGTCGGCGGGGATTGGCACTGTCAGCCACGGCATGCTACGCGATGCGGGCAATGTGCTGGAAATCCGCGCGCTGTCTGCCGAGGAAAACCCGCGCGAAGTGGTGTTCTCGGGCGATCAGATCAACATGATCCACCACGCTTGGGGTATTAACGGCGTCATCATCGAACTGACCCTGCGCACGGTGCCGACCGAGGATTGGATTGGCTGCATCGCCACCTTTGCCGATTACCCCACCTGCTATGGTGCGGGCATGGCGCTGGCCGCCTCGGATATCCGCCGCAAGCTATGCTCCACGCTGGACGCACGCATCGGCACCTATTTCGACCGGCTGAAAGGCATTGTGCGCGAAGGCCTTCCGATGCTGGTGACCCTGATCCCGCGCGGCCAGATGGACGCTTTCCGCGCCCTTGTCGCCGCGCATGGCGGCACCGTCGATCTGGAGATGGACGAAGCCGAGCGATTGGCTCGCAAACTGCCGCATGCCTTTGAATTTTCCTACAACCACACCACGCTGCAGGCCCTGAAAACGGACCGCAAGGTCACCTACCTGCAAATCTTGTGTCCAGCACCGCTGAATGTCGAGAAGATCGTCGAATTGCAGGGCGTGCTGGGCGATGACGTCTACATGCACCACGAGTTTTCCCTCATGGGCGGGCAGCGCGTCGCCTTTGATCTTCCCTTGGTGAAATACACCACTGACGAACGCCTCTACGAGATCATGGCCATTTACGAAGCCCATGGTTGCCCGGCGTCGGACCCGCATTCCTGCATCATCGAGGAAGGCGGGATGAAAAAGGCCGACTACCGCCATCTGGCGTGGAAAAAGCGCCTTGACCCGCTTGGTCTGCTGAACAGCCCGAAATCCCGCGAATGGGGCCGCGTGCGTCACCTGAGACCCGAAGCCATAGAAGCCCTGCATCAAGCCTGACACCCAACAAGGAGAACGCCATGACCTACCAAAACCGCCACGGCAATCCATTGCCCGACCACCTGTCCCGCGCCGCCAAAGGTGTCGGCGCCGACCCGATCAGCCGCCGTGAGTTTCTTGCCACGGCCACGGCCTTTGGCGCGACGACGGCCACGGCCTATGCCATGCTGGGCATGGCCGCCCCGGCGCACGCACAGGAAACCCCGGTCAAGGGTGGGACCCTGCGCGTGGCCATGCAGGTCATGGACCTCAAAGACCCCCGCACGGCCGACTGGAGCCAGATCGCCAATCTGGAACGCCAATTCCTTGAGCCTCTGGTGAAATACACTCAGGATTTCACCTTTGAAGGCCGTCTTCTGGAAAGCTGGGAAGTGAACGCCGATGCCACCCAATACACCCTTCACGCCCGCAAAGGGGCAACCTGGACCAATGGCGATGCCTTCAATGCCGATGACATCGCGTTCAACATCGCACGCTGGTGCGACAAGTCGGTCGAAGGCAACTCGATGGCCTCGCGCTTCTCGGCGCTGATCGACGACGCGACGGGCAAGGCGCGTGACGGCGCCATTGTCAAGATCGATGACATGACGGTGCAGTTGAACCTGTCGTCTCCCGACATCGCCATCATCCCGAACATGGCTGACTATCCTGCCCTGATCGTTCACCGCAGCTACGAGGAAACCGGCGCCAATCTGGCCGCGAATCCCATCGGAACCGGCCCGTTCGAGCTGGAGTCCCATGCTGTTGGGGCAAAGGCCCGCGTTGTGCGCCGCACCAATGGCGCATGGTGGGGCGGCGAGGCCTATCTGGACGCGATCGAGTTCACCGACCTTGGCAACGATCCGGCGGTGGAAATCAACGCCTGGGCCTCTGGCGAGGTTGACCTGAACCAGCAGTCTGGCGAAAACTTTCTTGATCAACTCGATGCCATCGGCGCGACCCGCAACTCGATTGCGACGGCCAATACCGTTGTCGCCCGGATGAACGTGGCCCAGGAACCCTACACCGACAAGCGGGTGCGCCTGGCTATTCAGGCTGCGGTGGACAATGCTGTCGTGCTGGAACTGGGGATTTCCGGGCTTGGCACCGTGGCGGAAAACCACCACGTCAGCCCGATCCACCCCGAATATGCCGCACTGCCAAAGCAGGTCCGCGACCCGGCAAAGGCCATCGCCCTGTTGCAAGAGGCCGGCAAGGCGGACTTCGAGTTTGACTTGATTTCGATTGATCAAGACTACCATCAGGCCTCTTGTGACGCGATTGCAGCCCAGGTGCGGGATGCCCGGATCAAGATCAACCGTACGATCATTCCAGGTGCAACATTCTGGAATGACTGGACAAAGTATCCCTTCTCGATGACCAACTGGAACATGCGTCCGCTGGGTGTGCAGGTTCTGGCGCTGGCCTATCGCTCGGGCGAGCCATGGAACGAAAGCGCCTATGCCAACCCCGACTTTGACGCGAAACTTGCGCAGGCTCTGGCCACCGCCGATGTCGAGGCGCGCCGCGCGATCATGGCAGAACTTGAGGCAATGCTTCAGGGCGACGGCGTCTTGATCAACCCGTTCTGGCAAAGCGTCTATTCCCACTCAAATCCAAAGCTGAAGGGCTACCGTGTCCATCAGACCTTTGAGATGGATCTGGGCGGTGTCTGGCTGGAAGCTTAAGGCCCGATGAGCAAGGGGCTGCAAAGGCTGCCCCTTGCCTACTCTTTCCCATCCAACGAAGGTCCGCAAAGGAGAGTAAGATGGTCCATCTTCACCGCCGATCCGTCCTGTCGCTCGTGCTTTTTGCGCTGCCCCTTGCCGCCGCAGCCCAAGACGTAAACCTGACCGTCAGTGACTGGCCCGGCTTTGATTTGCCCGGGCTCTATCAGACCTACGAAGAGAAATGGGGCGAAAAGCCGCTTTATTCGCCGACCAGTTCGGATGATGAAACCTACCAAAAGGTCTCGTCAGGCTTTGTACTCGACGTGCTACATCCCTGCTCCAGTGCGGTGCCCAAATACCGCGATGCCGGGTTGATCGAACCCTGGGATCCGGCAAAGATTCCGGAGTTAAAGAATATCGACCCCGCCTTCCTCAATTCACCCATCGTCATGGACGATGCCGGGCTTTGGATCCTGCCCACAGATTGGGGCGTCACCGCCGTGGCCTATAACAGCGAACTTGTGCCCCCCGAGGATATCGCCACCCTGCAGATCTTTGCCGACCCGAAATATCAGGGCAAGATCGCCTTGCCCGACGCCTCTGACGATGTCTGGGCGCTCGCCTATCTCGCGACCGGCGTTACCGATTGGACCAATGTCACGGATGAGCAGTTCAATGCAGCAGCCGCCTGGCTGCGCACTGTTCACAAGAATGTCCGCGCTTATTGGCCCTCCTCAACCGACATGGCCACGATGATGAAATCGGGCGAGGTTCTGGTGTCGTGGGCCTGGCCCGACGGCGTGACCCTGTTGCGGAACGAAGGCTTCCCCCTTGGCTATCAACGGGCCCCGAAAGAGGGCATTTCGACCTGGTTCTGTGGCGTGGTGCGTCTCAAGGACGGCCCCGCGGGGGATGAGCGGGCTTATGATTACGTGAATTCCTGGATACGACCGGAGGCGGCCGAGGTTCTGGTCAGCCAGATCGGCTATGGCCATGCCAATCGCGAAGGCATGAAGTCCCTTGATCCGGCAATGCTGGAGAAGTCAGGACTGGGCCCAGTCACAGGCCTGTCATTGCCGCAACTGCCCCTGAGCGGCGAGCAGCGCGACCGGCAACTTGCCGAATTCGAAAAGATCAAGGGCGGGTTCTGACCCGGCCTTGGCCCAATAATGCAGGGCCGGGCTGGGACCCGGCCCCACTGAAAGGCCAGCATAAGTGCAGATCGACTCAAACCTCACCCTCCCGGTCACGGGCCGCCTGCTCTTGGCCAAGGCGAGGGTTCCGGCCGAATTGACCGATCCGGTGCCGGGTGCCACCAAAGATGCCGAAGGCGCCCTTCTTCTGGACGTTCTGATCGAAGGGGGCCGGGTTGCGGGCCTGTTCGCCATGGGCAATGCGCCCCCGGTTGATCGGGTCGTCGATCTGGCTGGCCGCCATCTTTGGCCCGCCTTCATCGACATGCACACCCATCTGGACTGTGGTCATGCCATTCCCCGCGTACGCCCGGACGGCACGATCCATGGTGGGTTTTCCCTGACCACCGAGGATTGGCCACGTTGGTCGGACGAGGATCTCGCGCTGCGAATGGACTTCGGCCTTGCCTGCGCCCATGCCCATGGCGTTGCCGCCATACGCAGTCATGTTGACAGTGAAACGCTGGCCTATTCACAGCACCATTGGCGCGCGCTGGAACGTGCGCGCACGAAATGGGCTGGCAAGGTCGACCTGCAAGGCGTCACCATCTGCGCGATGGAGGCTTGGGTTGGGGATGACGCCCGCGCACTTGCCGATCTGGCCGCTGATATGGGCGGCATTCTTGGCGGGGTGACTGACACGCTAGACCGGGGTGAAAACGGCACCTATGACGCGCTGGCCCATGCGCTGGACCGGCTCTTCGCCCTCGCCAAGGAACGGGGCCTCGACGTCGATCTGCACGTTGACCAGACCGAGGACCTGACCGCTTTCACGATCCCCGAGATTGCCCGCGCCCGTCTGCGCTCGGGCTTTCAGGGCAAGGTGGTGCTCGGTCACTGTGTGAACCTGGCCCTGATGCCGCCCAAAGTGATCGAAGGCACACTGGCCTTGGCGCGCGAGGCCGATCTGGCCTTCGTCTCGATGCCGACGCCGATGATGTATCTGATGGACCGCAAACAGGGTCGCACTCCGCGCTGGCGGGGGGTTACGGCGGCCAATGAAATTCGGGCGGCGGGCCTGCCCTTGGCCATCGGCGGCGACAATTGCCGAGACGCCTGGTATGCTTATGGCGATCACGACATGTTGGACACGCTGAAGCAGGCGATCCGCATTTTTCAGGCGGACGAACCCCTGACCGGCGCGCTGACCATGGCCAGCCGCGTGCCCGCTGACCTGATCGGGCGGCCGGATTTAGGTCGCATCGGTGTGGGCCTGCCCGCCAATCTGGTGATCTTTCAGGCCCGCAGCCTGAACGTTCTGTTGTCGCGCGATCAGGCAGACCGGATCGTCCTGAACCATGGCCGGCGGGTGACCGATGGCCTGCCGCTGCATCATGAGCTGGAACAGGCTTTGGGCTTGGCCGATCCTGTGCTTTCCTGAAAGCCCCTTCAAAGGTGTTCTGCCATGCCCCAACCACTGATCGATTTTCTCCATGGCCTGCGTTGGCAGGACGTGCCCGCCCCGGTGCAAGAGCGCACGCACGATTTTCTGGTTGACCTCATGGGCGTGGCCACCGGGGGCATCGGCACCCGGTTGTCGCAGATCATCCGGGATCATGCGGCCGAGCAATTTGCGCCCGGCGCGTCCCCGGCGCGGATGCTTTTGGATAGCCGCAAGGTCAGTCCTGCCGGGGCCACGCTGGCAGGTGGCATGGTGATTGACGCCTATGACGCCCACGATGGCCACCGCCTGACCAAAGGCCACGCCGGTTGCGCAGCCCTACCTGCCGCGATGGCCATGGCCGAGGCAACGGGACGGATTGACGGTGGCGACCTTCTTGTCGCGCTGCTTCTCGGCTATGAAATTGGCACCCGCGCAGGGATCGCGCTGCACCGCACTGCTTGCGACTACCACACCACCGGGGCGTGGACGGCGCTGTCCTGTGCCGCCATCGGCGCGCGCTATCTGGGGCTTTCCGCCGATCAGACGCGCCACGCCCTTGGCATCGCCGAATACCACGGCCCCCGCAGTCAGATGATGCGCTGCATTGATGCCCCGACCATGGTCAAGGACGGTTCGGGTTGGGGTGGCATGGCGGGGGTTTCGGCAGCCTACATGGCCCGGTCTGGCTTTACCGGTGCGCCCGCGATCACCGCCGAGGGCGATGATGTGGCCGACCTTTGGGGCGATCTGGGGCAAAACTGGCGGGTGATGGAGCAGTATTACAAACCCTTCCCAGTCTGCCGCTGGGCGCAGCCGCCGGTGCAGGCGGTGTTGTCGCTGATGCAGGGCCATGGCTTGAAATCGACCGATGTCGCGCAGATCGAGATCGTCACCTTCCACCAATCCCTGCGCCTTGCCACCCGAACGCCTGCGACCACCGAAGAGGCGCAGTATTCCACCGCCTTCCCCGCGGCTGTCGCTGCGGTGCGCGGCACCATCGGGGCGGCTGACATCACTGAGGCCGCCTTCGCCGACCCCGAAATCCGCCGTCTGGCGACCGGCATGCTGGTGACGGAATCTGACACCTACAACGCCGCTTTTCCGGCCCGCCGCTTTGCCCATGCGGTTGTAGTCTTGCACGATGGCACCCGCCTGCAATCCCAGCCGACCGAGGCGCGCGGCGATCCCGAAGCGATGGTTCCCCGCGACGAGATGCGCCAAAAGTTTCACGCCTGCGCCGATCCGGTTCTGGGTGCACCGCGCGCGCACGCCTTGCGCGCGGCGGCAGAAGCGCTGACACCCGGCCAATCTGCGCAAAGCTTGCTCGACTTCGCCTGCGCAGCGCCGTAGGGCGGGGTTCCCCCCGCCAATCCGGGGCCCGCGCGCCTTACGCTCGCAGCCGCTTGCCCTCGGGGTCAAAGGCGGCCCCGTCCAGCACCCGCGCGCGGTGCGGACGACCCAGCACCATGACAGAAAGCTCGGTACCCGCCGCAATATCCGGCCGCAGATAGGCCAAGGCCAGCGAATGGCCGACGTGATAGCCATAGGTTCCGGACGACACTTTTCCGGCGGGCTTTCCGGCAAGGTCAAAGATCGGTTCGTTACCGGTGGCATCAGCGGTGGTCGCGTCAATCACCAGCGTCCGCAACACTTCACGCGGGGGATTTGCGGCAATCGCGGCAAAGGCGGCTTTGTTCAGGAAGTCCTTGTCCATCTTGATAAGGCCCGCCAGCCCGGTTTCCTGTGGCCAGTATTCCGGGCTGTAGTCGCGGCCCCAAGACCCATATCCCTTCTCCACCCGCAGGCTCATCAGGGCGCGGCTGCCCACAGGGCCCGCGTTCAAGGGTTTCCCGGCCTCCAGCAGCGCCGCATAAAGCCGCGCCTGATCGGCCTCGGCGCAGTGTAACTCCCACCCGAGATCGCCGGTGAAGCTGACGCGCAAGGCAATGCAAGGCACACCCGCCACGTCAATCTGCGCCGACCGCATGAAGGGGAAGGCTTCGTTCGACAGGTCCGCGTTGGTCAACCGCGCCAGAAGATCGCGCGCCAAGGGTCCGGCCACATTGAAGCCCGCCATCGTGTCGGTCACGCTGTCCCAACGGGTGCCAGCGGGCAAAGGCACTGCATCAAAGAACCGCTTGTGATAGCGTTCGGCTATGCCCGAGCCGACCATGAAATAGTCGCCATCGCCAAGGCAGGTCACCGTGAAATCCCCCGCAATGCCGCCGCGCTTGCCGATCAGCGGGGCAAGGCAAGAGCGACCCGGCACGCCCGGAATCCGGTTGGCCAGAAGCGCGTCCAGCCAGTCCTTCGCCCCCGGCCCGGTGATCCGGTAGCGGGCAAAGTTCGAGATGTCGATGATCCCGGCCCGGTCACGCAAAGCGCGCGCCTCCCGCCCAACTGGCTCCCACCAGTTTTGGCGGTCAAAGCCGATGGTTTCTTCCTTCGGCTCGCCCTCAGCGGAAAACCACAAGGGGTGTTCCCAGCCGTAGTTCAGGCCAAAGACCCCGCCCATGGCCTTTTGCATCTCGTAAATCGGGCGGGTCCGCACGGGGCGGCCTGCGGCGCGCTCTTCGTTCGGGAAGTGGATCTTGAAGCGGTTGGCGTATTGGTCGCGGACGCGGGCCTTGGTGAAATCCTTGCCCGCCCAAGCGCCAAAGCGCGCGAGATCCCAGCCGAACATGTCCAGCTTCGGCTCGCCCTCGACAATCCATTCCGCCGACAGAAGCCCAAGACCCCCGGATTGCGAAAAGCCCGGGATGATGCCGTTGCAGCAGAAGTAGTTCTTCAGTTCCGGCACCGGGCCGAAAAGGGCACTGGAATCCGGCGACCAGATCATCGGGCCGTTGATCACCCGCTTGATCCCCGCAGAGCCCACCACAGGCACCCGGTCGATGGCGCGCATCATGTTGGGTTCGATCCGCTCCAGATCATCGGCGAAAAGCTCGTGGCCAAAGCCCTGCGGCGTGCCGTCCTCGGCCCAGAACCTCATGTCGCGTTCATAGGCGCCGACCAGAAGGCCCTTGCCCTCTTGGCGCAGGTAATACTCGCCGTCGCGGTCCGCGACTGAGGGCAAGCGGCGGTCCATCGTGGCGATTTCGGCAATGGTCTCAGTCACGAAATACTGATGCTCGGTTGGCATAAGGGGCAGCGTGATCCCGGCCAGCGCCGCCACTTCCCGCGCCCACAATCCGGCAGCGTTCACCACCCATTGGGTGTGCACATTCCCAAGGGGTGTTTCCACAATCCACGACCCATCGGCCTGCTGGCGGGTGGCCGTTACCGGGCACATGCGGTGGATCTGCGCGCCGCGCGCCCGCGCCCCGGCGGCATAGGCCATGGTCACGCCCGAAGGGTCCACATTGCCGCCTTGGGGTTCGTACATGATGCAACGGATGCCGTCGAAGTTCACCAAGGGGTGCAGGCGTTCGGCCTCGGCGCGCGTCACCTCGTAGAAATCCATGCCATAGTATTTCGCCTTGGCCGCCTGCAGGCGCAGCTGATGCTCGCGCGCTTCGGTCTGCGCCAGATAGAGCGAACCGGGCTGGAAGATGCCGCAGCCTTGGCCGGTCTCGGCCTCCAACTCCTTGTAAAGGCCCATGGTGTAATGCTGCAACCGGCTGATGTTGGTGCTGTCATGCAGCCCGTGGATATTGGCCGCCGCATGCCATGTGGAACCCGAGGTCAGCTCTGACCGTTCCAACAAAACAACATCGGTCCAACCCAGTTTGGTCAGGTGATACAAGATCGAACAGCCGACCAGCCCACCGCCGATGACCACGGCTTGGGCGTGGGATTTCAGTTTTACTTCAGGGTTCGTCATTGCCGATCTCTTCCCGCCGCTTGGCGACATAGGCTTGCAGTTCTTCGCGGATGGCAGGGTCCATTGGCGGCTCTTCGTATTCGGCCAGCGCCTGCTGCCAAAGGTCGGTCGCACGTTGCCCTGCGTCCTTAGCCCCGGCAAGCGCCCAGTTTTCATAGCCGCGCCAATCCGACAACATCGGTTGGTAGAAAGCACGCTCATAACGTTCCATCGTATGGGCCGCGCCAAAGAAATGCCCGCCCGCAGGCACATCGCGGATGGCATCAAAGCCCAACTCGTCCACATCCCATTTCAGGGAGCGCAGAAACTCCACCATGTTCTGCAGGATTTCGACGTCCAAGATCAGCTTTTCGTAAGACGCCGTCAGCCCGCCTTCCAGCCAGCCTGCCGCGTGATAGATCAGGTTCGCCCCACCCATGACCGCGCCCCAAGTGGCCATCGAGGTCTCGTAAGCCGCCTGCAGGTCAACCGCGTTCGAGGCATTTGCGTTCGAGGTCCGGTAAGGCAACCCATACCGCCGCGCCAATTGCCCCGCGATCACATTGGCCTTGGTGTTTTCGGGCGTCCCAAAGGCGGGCGCACCCGACCGCATGTCAACGTTCGAGGTAAAGGCCCCATACATCACCGGCGCACCGGGTTTGACCAGCTGGGTCAAGACCACGCCAAACAGCGCCTCGGCGTTTTGCTGGGCCAAAGCGGCGGGCAGGGAAACCGGAGTCATCGCGCCCATCAGGGTAAAGGGGGTGATCGTGACGGGCTGGCCATGTTCGGCCATGGCAATCAGCCCATCGCCCATGGCGTCGTCCAACAGGCGCGGCGAGTTCACCGAGATAATGGTGATGACACCTGGATCACGCGCCATCTCCTCAAGGCTGATGCCCCGCGAAATCGCCATCATGCGGATGCCGTCCATCGCGCGGCCCCTGCCAATTGCAGTGCAATGAAAGGTCAGGTCCGACAGGGTCAGGTTGGCGAAATAGGTGTCCAGATGCCGGTTGTTCGCGGGCAATTCCTGCGGAGCGGTCACCTGATTGCCGATCATGTGGATCGTGTTGAAGTGATGCGCCAGACGGATAAAGTTCTGATAATCCGCCAGATTGCCCGACCGACGACCGTGCACCCTGTCATGCACATTGGGCGGGCCCGCGACCAGCCCAAAGACCAGATGATCGCCGCCCAGATTTACCCGTTTCAAAGGGTTGCGCGGGGTCAGGGTGAACTGGCGCGGCACGGTGGCCAAGGCCGCCTCGACGTGGCTTTCGTCGATCCGAACGATGCCTTCATCATCGACCATCGCCCCGGCGGCCGCAAAAAGGGCGCGCACATTGGCGCCCATCACCTTGATGCCCAACTCTTTCAGGATGCGGATCGAGGTGTCATGCAGGTCCTGCATCTGCTCACCCGACAGCATCTCCATCGGCGCATAGGGGTTGCGCACCGCCTCCCATGGCAGTTGCGAAATTCCTGCACCCGGCTTGCCGCGTCGCTCTCTTCTACCTTCGCGCATGGCTCTCCCCTTGTTCTTGGCGACCATAAAGGCATGGCATGCCTGCTTCATCTAAGGGATTCCATGGTCATGCCCCCGGTTTTTCCGGGTCATCAAGGGTAGCATCACATCGCCCGATGCCATATTCTGCCAAAGGGAGAACGCTGATGAAATACCTGCCCCCGTTGAACTATATCCGCTCGTTTGAGGCCTCCGCCCGCCACCTGAGTTTCACCAAGGCGGCGGAAGAATTGCGGATGACCCAAGCCGCCGTGTCAGGCCACGTCCGCGCGTTGGAGCAGTTCATCGGCCGCCCGCTTTTCTACCGCGCTCCGCGCAGCCTGACCCTGACCGAAGTTGCTTCGGCCTATCTGCCCGCCCTGCAAAGGGCGCTGGCACAGATCGACGTCGCAACAGGGCAGGTGCAGACGGTGCGCCACCGAAAAGAAGTAACGATTGCCTGCCCGGCAAGCCTTGCGACAAACTGGTTGCCAAGCCGGCTCAAGGTCTTCAAGGCCGAGAACCCGGATGTCGAAGTGACGGTGCATGCAACAATCTGGGCCGAAGCGACCGAACAGATCGTTGATTTGCGGATCATTCCGCGGCACGTCAATCAGCCATTGGTTGGCGATAGCCTTGGCGAAGAAAAGCTTGCGATGGTGTGCTGCCCGGATTTCCTGTCTGGCCCCGATGCCATGAAGGTGCCAGCAGATGTGCAGCACAAGGGGCTAATCCACATCCTTGGGCGTCAGGAGTTGTGGGAAGCCTTTGCCCGCCATCATGGCATTCCCAATCTGCCGCTGGTGCAGGGCCTGAAGACCGACAGCTCCAACGTCGCCCTTGAAATGGCGATCGCAGGGCTTGGCTGCGCGGTGACGCTGGCCTCACTTGCCGAGGTTCATCTGCGGCGCGGATCTTTGGCCGAACCCTTCCCGGGCGACATCGCCAGCGGCTGGGGATATGACTTGCGCCCAGGTGAACTCAGCCCAACCCGCGCCAGTGAACGGCTTAAACAAGTCTTGCTTAGGCATCACTTGCCCGACTTGAACTAAAGATACCTAGACCGGCCGGGTGAGGTTTCTGGCTCAAACCGCAAGAAAAGTTGTGTCGGAGTTGGCCTTGTGCCTTTCACCCTCTTGGTCTGCTTGCACTGGGACGCCATAGGAGTTTGCCCAAAGCCGCCCTTTGCACTTATTGGGGCGACTGTCTGCTAAGGTGAAGGTTTTCCGATGCGGGCCGCGGCGTGAGGGCGCATCTTGGCGTACGGACGGCCCGCGTTGGGAAACCTCCCAAGGAGGAAGCCGCGGGGGGCTGGGAGCTGTCTATGGGGAAAGGGCGCTGAGGGTGGTGGCCGGGGTCGGTCTCGGCTTGGGACCGTGTCCGTCGTTTGCGTCGGCACGGGCCGTCTCTGGGCACAGACGGGCCGGAAACGGGCACCATGGGCGGCGGTTTTGCCTGCAAGGTGCGTCGTGGTGGGCGGGCAGGACACGCGGGATCGGCCGGTCCTCCCTTGGCTGGGGCCAGCATGATGATCGTCTGGGGGATGGGCGTGTCATCATGCTGCCTGGTCCCTCGGTGGGGCGCGCGACCGGGGTTTCTGGCCGGGCCGGAATATCTCGATCACGCGCATGGGGTCGCCGCAGCAAGGGCAAGGCTCGCGCAGGGTCAGCGGGACGGGCTCGGCACCTGCCTCCGTGCGTGCGGTGGCGGGCGACTGTCCGAGCAGGGCGCGGATCTTCGCGATGTTGGCCTTGCGGCTGGCGCTGGCCAGCAGGCCGTAGTGACGGATTCGATGAAAGCCATCGGGCAGGACGTGGAGCAGGAAGCGGCGGATGAACTCGCCAGTGGCCAGCCGCATGACACGCTGCCGGTCGCCCCGCTTGATGCGATAGTCCTTCCACCGGAAGGCGACGGTGCCAGCGTCGGCGCTGACCATGCGGCTGTTCGAGATCGCCACCCGGTGGGTGTAGCGGCTCAGATAGGCCAGCACTGCCTCGGGTCCGCCGAACGGCGGTTTGGCATAGACCACCCATTCGGACTTGCGGAACGGGGCCAGCCAGGCGGTGAAGGCCCCGGCGTCTGACAGCCCGACCAAGTCGCCAAAGAAGCAGAGAGCACCAGCACGATGGAGGGCCAGCAGCCCCTCGATGAACAGGCGCCGGAACAGGCGCGAGAGCACCCTCACATGCAGGAAGAAGCCTGGGCGGCAGGGCACCCATCTTGTGCCGTCGGGCGACAGGCCGCCGCCCGGAACGATCATGTGGATGTGGGGATGGTGGGTCAGCGCCGAACCCCAGGTATGCAGCACGCAGGTCATGCCGACCTGCGCGCCCATGCGCCTGGGATCGGCCGCGAGGGTCATCACCGTTTCGGCCGAGGCGCGGAAAAGTAAATCGTAGACCGCCTTCTTGTTCCAGAACGCGATCTGCGCGATCTCGGCCGGCAGGGTGAAGACGACGTGGAAGTATTCCACGGGCAGCAGGTCCGCGGCGCGCGCGGCCATCCAGTCCCGCGCGGCTGGGCCTTGGCATTTGGGGCAATGCCGGTTCTTGCAGGAGTTGTAGGCGATGTGCTGATGGCCGCAGCTGGCGCACCCAGCCACATGCCCGCCGAGCGCCTCAGTCCGGCAGGCCTCGATCGCCGACATCACCTTCAGCTGGGTCAGACTGACATGCTCTGCATTGGCCCGTCGCCACGCAGGTCCATGGGCACGGAATATGTCAGCCAGTTCCAGCTTAGGCCGGGTCACCCCGGCGCCCGGTTACTCCAGGCTTCGCTTGACCGTCTGATCCTGCAACTTGGCCAGCATCTCGTAGGGGCTGACGGTGTCGCGGATCGTCTTGGTGGCCACATGGGTATAACGCGCGGTGGTCGTCAGCTTGGCGTGACCCAGAAGCACCTGGATCACCCGCACGTCTGTGTTTGCCTCCAGCAGGTGCGTGGCGAAGCTATGGCGCAACGTATGCAGTGTCGCGGGCTTCCTGACGCCGGCCATGTGCTTGGCCGAGGTGAAGGCTCGGTTCAGCTGGCGCGGTGAGATCTGGTTGATCTTGGGCTTGCCCGGAAACAGCCAGCCCTCGGGACGTGCCTCGCGCCACCACGCCCGCAACAACTCCAGCAGGCCGGGCGACAGCATCACCTTGCGATCCTTCTGGCCCTTGCCCTGCTCGACGTGGATCAGCATCCGGTCGCTGTCGATGTCGCTGATCTTGAGGTTGCAGACCTCGGCCGCCCGGAGCCCCGCGCCGTAGGAGATGCTGAGCGCGGCGCGATACTTGAGCCCGGGTCCGGGTGCTGCCATCAGGATGTCGGACACCTCCTGGACGCTGAAGACGACCGGCAGCTTCCTCGGTTCGGTGCGAAACTGCATGTAGCGCTTCATCTCGTCCCGCCCGCAGGTCATGCCGAAGAAGAAACGCAGCGCCACGATCCGCACGTTGAACGTCGACGGCGTGACCCCGGTATCGGCCATGTGCAGTTGATAGGCCCGCAGATCCTCCGGCGTCGCGGTATCGGGTGATCGACCGAGAAAGGCAGCGAAATCCTTGATTGCCCGGATGTGGGACTTCTGCGCTTTGTCGCCCATACCACGGATGCGCATGTCTTCGATCATCCGCTGACGCAGCGGGGTGGTTCTCTCCTCCTTCATGGAAACCTCCTGTCTGATGAGGGGAAGACCCCAAGCGTCAGACAGAAAGCCCAGCGGACAAAGGCGCTACGATCAGATCAACGCTGAACACCAGCCAAGGGCGCCATTGCCGCGGAGCGGCTTCGTCCATGGGCCGTTCTCATCCTGGATGCCCGATGCGTCGAAAGGGGCGGAAAGCGGTCATTGGGCATGACACCCGTTTTCTCCTGATCATCGCAACTGCGGTCATTCGGTGGAGGCAAGCAACTGCCGTCGAACATTTTGCGCGTTTCAAATTTCTTTTGTTGAACGATCATTCAAGCCGTCGGTCTTGGGAATGGTCCATATCGCCGCCGCCAAGGGGAAGGCTATCCTGGCAATCTTCAGCCAAAGCGGATGAGAGGACAGAGTTGAACCATCAGAAACCAATCGAAGGATCGAGTTTTAGCTCAGGTTTACTATGGCACTTTGCAGAGAAGGACCGGCGCCATTCCACCTGCTTGGATGAAGGCCAGCATCATTCTGACAGGCCAGCCACAAGCAGCCAGACGGGAACTGACCCTAGGCCGGGAAGCAAGAAGCATGCCGCAGACACCGAGTAGGCAACTGGATAACTTGCGACCACCGCTCAAAGGGCGTCAGGTTGGGGCCAAGATCCTGCGCCCCTCCCTTGCCGAGACGGCAATTGCATCAAGGACGCGAATGTTCAGCACCGCATCGTTTCCGGGTCTGACAAGCTGAACGCCGTCGAGGATGACGTCAGCGAAGTGCTCGACCATCAGACGGTAGTGATCGACCCCCGGAATCAGGTCTTCTCTGCGGTATCCGTCGGGGTCTGTGACGGCGACCACGGTTTCAGCAATCCGTGAACCGAGGCCCGCAATGATCCCTCGGGGCAAGTCGATGACGCCGTTCCGCCCGACAACGCGGTAAATCCCCTGGCCGTTGCCGCGAAACGAGCAACTGATGCTGGCGGTTCGCCCACCCGGGAATTCCAGGATCGCCGCCGTGTCGGTGTCCACGCCAAACTCCGGGTCGATGGTCCATCTGGCGAGGACCGAAGTGGGCTCGCAGCCGAAGACGCTTCGGGCGATGTGGACCGTGTAGCACCCCATGTCCAAAAGTGCGCCGCCGCCCTTTGCAGGATCAAAACGTACGTTGGCCGGATCGGCGGGTGACATCAGATCGACGGACAGATGGGCGTGAACCTCGATCGGGTCGCCAATCGTTCCGGCGTCAATGATGGCACGCGCATGCGTATGCTGGGGATGGAAGCGGTACATGAACCCTTCCATCAGGACGACGTTCTTTCGGGCACAATGGGCCACGACCTCGGCCGCCTCATCGGCATTCAGGGCGATGGGTTTTTCGCACATGACGGCTTTGCCAGCGTCGGCCGCGCGTTTGGTCCATGGGGCGTGTTCGTGGTTGGGAAGAGGAATGTAGACAGCGTCGATGTCATCCCTTTGCAACAGCGCGTCGTAGCCTTCGACCAAGGGGATACCTGCCTGCTGCACCCAGTTTGCATTTGTGGGATTGCGAGAGGCGATTGCGACAAGGGTTGCGTTGCGCGACGCCTGGATCGCCGGAACAACTGCGGCGCGGGCGATGCCTGCCGCACCCAGGACACCGATCCGAAGCTTCTGAGCCATATCTGGTTCCTGTGTTCAGCGGGCAGACTGCGACAAATCCTGTAACCTTCGCTCTGTCTGCCCTTGTTAATCGATTACCTTATGCTACGTTCCCGATTATATGGAGTCAATCTGGCAGGACTCTGGTAGGTGCGCCTCACAAACCCAAACTTGCGATGAACAGGATTACATGGCGACGATCAAGGACGTAGCGACGAAGGCGGGTGTGTCGGTCGCCACCGTGTCCCATGTCATGAACGCCTCTCGCTTTGTGACGGAGGAGACAAAGGACCGTGTCCTCGTCGCGATTGCGGAACTTGGCTACCGTCGCGACGGGATCGCCAGAAGCCTGCGCCGCAATCGCACCGGCACCATCGGGGCTGTCGTTTCGGACATCACCAACCCGTTTTTCTCGGATCTGGTGAAGGGGATCGAAAACACCATCCACGGCTTTGCGGACCGGCTGAACGTCATCCTGTGCAACAGCGAAGAAGACGAGGCGCTGGAACGTGAGCTTCTGGACGTCCTGATGGAAAAGCGCGTCGACGGTCTGATCATCGCCCCTGCCGGGGGAAACTTGGCCTATCTTGAGGCCCTTGGCCGCGACGGGCCGCCGATGGTCTTCGTTGACCGGGCGATGCCTTCGGTTGCGGCGGACACGGTCACGGTTGACAACGTCTCGGCGTCCCGCGTGGCGGTCCGCCACCTGATCGACCGGGGCCACGTCAGGATCGCCGTGCTGAAGGCAACGCTGCATGCCTCCTCCATCGAGGACCGGGTACAGGGCTATCGCCTGACCATGGCCGAGGCGGGTCTGTCGGTGGCGCCCGGCTGGATTGTCGAAAGCGCGTCTAACATCGATGCGGCGCATGAGGCCGGGCGCAGGCTTCTCGCCCTCAGCCCACGACCGGACGCGGTGTTCACGACGAACAACTTCATGACCCTCGGCCTGATGCGGGCCTTGAATGAAGCCGGCCTCTCATGCCCGGCAGACATTGCCATCCTGGGCTTCGACGACTTCCAGTGGGCCGAGGCGTTCCGGCCACGTATCACGGCTGTCGCGCAGTCCGGTTATCAGCAGGGCGCGGAGGCGGCACGCCTTCTCGCCGCGCGCATCACCAAGACCGAGTCAGGCCCGCCGGTGCATCGAGTGATCGGGACACAGCTGATCATTCGCGAATCGTCCGGCTGACCCGAAAACTGCGCTAGCTCCGCCCCTACCACACCGAAAAGCGCACGACAATCATGGGCTTAGTGAGCAGTTTGCTGCCCGGCTTTCTTGGGATTGACACTTACAGCGATCTGTATAATCGTTTACGTAATCGCTTACGTAAACGATTAACTAGCCCAAAGGCTCTGGGTGCCGGTGATTGCGGGGAGGCAGTCGACGCATGACGGATATTGGCTCACGGCAACCCTCGGCCTTCGCCAGCTTGTTGTCCCCGTTTCATCTGGGCCACGTGGCCCTGCGAAACCGGGTGGTCTTTCAACCGCATTTCACCGCTCTTGGGGCGCGGGACGGGCTGGGGTCCGACGACCTGCGCGCCTATTATGAAGAGCGGGCGCGCGGCGGTGTCGGGCTTGTGATTGTCGAAAGCCAGGCCATCCACCCTTCGGGCAAGATGTCCCGCCGTTTCGTCAGCGCATGGGACCCCGCCACCATTCCAAGCCTGCGCCGGGTGACGGAGGCTGTGCATGCGCATGGCGCGAAGGTCTTCGGGCAGCTTACCCACGGCGGCCATACCTCGCTGGAACAGCCGCCCCACCTGATGTGGGCGCCGACCCAGATGCCTGAGCCGTCCAGCTACCATTCCACCAAGGCGATGGACGACGACGACATCCGGGCGGTGATCGACGGCTTCGCCATCAGTGCGGCGAACCAGATCGAGGCAGGCTTTGACGGCGTCGAGATCAAGATTGCCCATGACGGCTTGCTGCGCTCCTTCGCCTCGCCCTTCTTCAATCACCGGACCGATGCCTATGGCGGCTCTTTCGAGAACCGCCTGCGCTTGTCAATCGAGGTGCTGGAAGCCATCCGGGGCCGCATCGGCTCGGCGGCGCTGGGGGTGCGTCTCTGCGTCGACGAATTCACGCCCTTCGGCTATGACATCGAATACGGTCTTCAGATGGCCGCCCACATCGAGGCCACTGGCCTTGTGGATTATTTCAACTCGGATGCCGGCTCCTTCTCAAGCTACTGGATGGAAATCCCTCCTGCTGCCGTTCCAGCGGCCGAGTTCCGCCGCATCAGCAAGGCGCTAAAGCAATCCTCACGGCTGCCCGTCGTGGGCTTCGGCCGGATAACCCCTCAAGCCGGGGAGGCCATGCTGCGTGCGGGCGAGGTGGACCTGATCGGCTGGGCGCGGCAACTGATTACCGACCCAGAGACGCCCAACAAGCTTTTGGCCGGACGCGGCGATCTGGTGCGGATGTGCGTCTCTTGCAACGACGGCTGCCTGCATCAGGTCGGCCAAGAGAAGGGCATCCGCTGCATCCAGAACCCGGGGGCCGGCCGCGAACGAACCCATGCCGAACGCCTTGTCCAACCCGCCAAGTCCCCGCGACACGTCGTCGTTGTCGGAGGCGGACCTGCAGGCCTGAAGACCGCCGAGATCGCCGCGCGCCGGGGCCATCGTGTGACCCTTCTGGAACGCGGATCGCGGCTGGGCGGACAGGTCAATCTGGCGGCGCTCCAGCCGGAGCATGCGACGGTGGGGGAAGTGACTTCTTACCTTGAAAGCGCGATTGCCGAACTGGGGGTAACGGTCCGTCTCAAGACCGAAGCCACGTCGCAAGTGCTGGCGGACCTGCATCCCGAAGTGATCGTTGTGGCGACTGGCTCGGAACCGAACTTGCCCAGTACCACTTCGGCGGATACCGCCCTGTCGCGCAGCCTCGGGCGGCAGCTTCTTCCCGGCGTCCCGGGTCTCGATGGACAAAACGTGGTGTCGGCCGATCAGGTGCTGTCGGGCGAAAAGCGGCTGTCCGGCCATGTCGTCGTGATCGACGGGAACGGGCACTGGGAAGCGGCGGGAACAGCAGAGTTCCTTGCCGACGATGGCTGCAAGGTCACGATCATTGCCAGTCATGGCACGGTCGGCGAACTCCTTGAAGCAGGGACGCGGACTGTGTTTTTGCGCCGTGCGGCTATCAAGCGGATAACGATCCGTGCGGCTTCGGCTGTAACGGCGGTCGAGCCGGGGCGGGTGCTCGTCTCGCCCGTGTTCAGTGCGGCGGATGCCATCGGCTACGCGCAATACCTGCTCATGCCCGGCGACACCGAGGAGATCGACTCCGTCGACTGGGTCGTTCCCGTCATTGGGCGGCGCTCGCGGGAAGACCTTTTCCTGAAACTCAAGAGCGACCCCCTGTTTGCCGACGTGCAGATCGAACGGGTGGGCGACTGCGCCGTCCCGCGCTTGATCCAAAGCACGATCGCCGAGGCGTTCGATCTGGCGAGGGCCCTGTAATGCAAGCCACCAACCCCAAGGCGCTCCACCCCCACAGCCAGCAAGGCCAAACGCTCCTCGCTGCACGCGGAGTCTCCAAGACATTTCCCGGGGTTATCGCCCTGGATGACGTCAGCTTGACCGTTGTCGCGGGTGAGGTGAACGCCTTGGTTGGTGAAAACGGCGCGGGCAAGTCGACGCTGATCAATCTGATGTCGGGGTTCTATGCGCCGGACGGCGGCGGCATTGACGTGGGCGGCAGGCCGCTGGATCCGACTCCGTCAGCGGCCCACCGCGCCGGTGTGGCCACGATCCATCAGGAATCGCATCTGGTTCCGAACATGACCGTGGCTGAGAATATCCTGCTGGGCCATTGGCCGACCCGGATGGGCCTGATCGACAGCCGCGCGCAAATGCAGATCGCCCGCGCGGCCATTGCCCGTGTGGCGCCGGGCCTGTCCCCCGACACTCTGGCCCGCCGCCTGACCCCTGCCGAGGGTCAATTGGTCGAGATCGCCCGGGCAATCTCTGAACAAAGCCGCGTGCTGATCATGGACGAACCCACGACCTCGCTGTCGGGCCGCGAGATCAACCAGCTGTTCGCCGTGGTGCGCGAGTTAAAGGCCGAGGGGATGGGCATCGTCTTTGTCTCGCACTGGCTCGAGGAAGTGTTCGCGATTGCCGACCGGATCACTGTTCTGCGCGACGGGCGACTGGTCGGGACCGAACCCGCCGCAACCCTGGATGCGCCGGCGGTCATCCGCATGATGGTGGGACGCGGCGTGACCGAAGTGACCTCATCGCAGCGCCCGATGGGCGAGACGGTTCTCAAGGTGACAAACCTCAGCCGGGCTGGCGTGGTCGAGAATGTGTCGCTGCAGGTCCGCTCGGGCGAAATTTTGACGCTGGCGGGCTTGGTCGGTGCGGGGCGGTCAGAGTTGGCCAACTGCATTTTCGGAGTCGATCCCTACGAGGGCGGAACTGTTGAACTCGCCGGGCAGGTCATTCCACCAGGCGACACGACAGCTGCCATCGATGGCGGGATGGGCCTTGTGCCGGAAGACCGCCGGCAACAGGGCCTAATCACCAACCTCAGCGTCCGCATCAACGCAACGCTTGCCGTTTTGGATCGTATAGCACCCGGCGGCATCTTGTCGCCCGAGCGCGAGGCGGCGGCGTTGTCGATGGCAACACGGTCGGTCGCGGTCAAGATGGCCTCCGCCGAGGTGCCGATCTCGACCCTGTCGGGGGGCAATCAACAGAAGGTGGTGATCGGTCGCTGGCTGGCCCGGGGGCCAAAGCTTCTGATCCTCGACGAGCCGACGAAGGGCATCGACATCGGGGCCAAGGCCGAGATCAGCCAGATCATCCTCCGTCTGGCCGAAGAAGGTACGGCGATTCTTCTGATCTCATCCGAGATGCCCGAGGTCCTGGCCCTCAGCGACCGTGTGCTGGTCATGCGGTCCGGCCGGATCACCGGCGAGCTTACGCGCGACAACCTGAGTGCCGAGGCAGTGATTGCGCTCGCCACCCGCGGATAGGGAGAGGGAATTGACCCAATTGGAAATGCCGACATCACAAACCGATCATGGCAAGCGCGAAATCAACACGAGATTGCTTGACCTGGTCCAAAGCCTCGGGCTGCTCGGCGTCATCCTGATCGGCGGGCTTATGCTCAGCTTTGCCTCCCCCGTGTTCTTCTCGCGCATCAACATCGAGAACCTACTGTTTGCCTCAACAATCATCGCGGTTGTAGCGATGGGGCAGGCCTTCGTCATCCTTGTGGCCGGGATCGACCTTGCCGTCGGCGCGGTGCTGGCGCTGTCATCGGTGCTCTGTGTGGTACTGGCGACAAAGGCCGGGCTTCCGGTGGGGCTCGCAGCCCTGCTGGCACTGCTGATCGGAACCCTGATCGGCACGGTGAACGGATTGGCGGTGACGGTGCTGCGCCTGCCCGCCCTGATCGCGACCCTCGCCATGATGAGCGTGGTGCGGGGCGCGGCCTATCTGATTTCGGATGGGCGCAACATCGCGCCAGTGCCAGGCATTTACGTCGACATCCAGGGGACCCGCGTCTTCGGGGTACCGCTGGTGATCCTGCTGACCATCATGCTGGGCGTAGTCGCGCATCTGGTCCTGACGCGCACACGTTTTGGACGCGAGATCTATGCGACAGGCGGCAATCCGGTCGCGGCACGGCTTGCCGGGATCAGGACAAACCGGGTGATCGTGATCGCCTACATGATCTCGGGCTTCGCCGCAGCACTCGGTGGCCTGATGATCACCGCCCGCCTTGAAGCAGGTGCTGCTACCGCAGGCTTCGGCTACGAATTGACCGTCATCTCGGCCGTCGTGATCGGCGGCGTCAGTCTGTTCGGCGGCGAGGGCAAGATCCCCGGCGTGCTGCTGGGGGTCATCCTTCTGGGGCTGGTCCAGAACGCAGTCAACCTGCTGAACGTGCCGCCGAACTACGACTACGTGGTCAGCGGCATCGTGATCGCAGCGGCAGCGACGCTGGACGTGTACCGACGCCGCCTTCTCGAAGCGGGTCTTCGCCGCCGCACGATGCTGATCCGGCGTGAAAAAGCCGAAACACGCGATGCTGGTCAGGGGGGCGCAAAACGCCCTGACTGATCGCAGAAATGGTCCGCAACTCGCCCGCGAAGCTGCGACACCACAAAGAAAGCGGGACTTTAACCAAACGAGGAGGAAAAACCATGGGACACTTCAACATCAACCGCCGCGCGCTCTTGTCCGGAGCCGCAACGTTACTCAGCCTGCGGGCCGTCCCGGGCTTTGCCGCAGCGGGCGACGCCAAGGGAAAGACCGTCGAGTACATCACCTTTGGCCTGCAGTACGAATACCAGGTCGCAATGGTGGACGGCATGAAGAAACGGGCCGAGGAAGCTGGCCTCGTGCTCAATGTCATCGACGGCAAGGGCGACCCGAACATGCAGGTGACCCAGGCGCTCGATGCCGTGACCAAGCAGCCGGAC
>CANHLE010000034.1 GCA_947461435.1 Paracoccaceae bacterium
ATTCTGGTTCTGGACGAAGCCACCTCGGCGCTGGATTCCGAAGTTGAGGCGTCGATTCAGACAGCGCTTCTTAGGGTGATGGAAGGCAAGACGGTTCTGGCCATTGCGCACCGTTTGTCCACCATTGCCGCCATGGATCGGATCATCGTGCTTGATCAAGGTCGTATCGTGGAACAGGGAAGCCACGCCGAACTTTTGGCGATGCACGGCCTTTATGCGCGGTACTGGAATCGGCAATCTGGTGGCTTCATCGGAACCGAAGACAAGGATGCAGCAGAGTGAGGGTTACGATCGACCGATTGGGCCAGCACGGCGATGGCATAAGCATGACAGAGGCCGGGCCGCTTTATGCGCCGGGTCTTTTGCCGGGCGAAGTGGCTGATGGGGACGTGGTGGGTGATCAGCTGACCAACATTCGCATCGTCACCCCATCGACCCAGCGCGTTAAGCCGCCATGCAGTCATGCAAAGGCTTGTGGCGGCTGCCTGATGCAACACGCGGCCGATGGTCTGGTCGCCAGCTGGAAAGAAGACATTGTTCGGGGCGCCTTGGCGGGGCAGGGATTGACCGCGCCGTTCCTTCCGATGGTCACCTCCGCTGCGCAATCCAGACGGCGCGCCACCCTGACCGGCCGCAAGACGAAAACCGGCGTGCTGATGGGGTTTCATGGCCGGGGAAGCGACACGTTGATACCCGTGCCCAATTGCCAATTGTTGCACCCCGATCTTATGGCGGCCTTTCCCGGGCTTGAGGCTGTGGTGAAGATGGGCAGCACGCGCAGTACCGAAATTCAGATGACCGCCACGCGCAGCTTGTCCGGCCTTGATGTGGCGGTGACGGGCGGCAAAGAGCTGGACGGCGCGCTTCGGATGGAATTGGCACGCCTTGCCGAAACTTTCTCTTTCGCGCGCCTGACTTGGTCTTCCGAAACGGTGGCCCTGCGCGCCCACCCCCAACAGCGCTTTGGGCGCGCGGTGGTTACGCCGCCGCCGGGGGCCTTCATGCAAGCCACCGCAGATGGGGAAAAGGCGCTTTTGAAGGCGGTCACCCAGGCTGTTGGCCCGGCCAAGCGCATCGCTGATCTTTTTGCGGGCTGCGGAACCTTTGCCTTGCCCTTGTCCGAGCGGGCCGAAGTGCACGCGGTTGAGGCCGAGGCACCCATGATGGCCGCCCTTGAAAAGGGATATCGTGCAACCGAGGGCCTGAAACGGTTGACGGTTGAATCGCGCGATCTGTTTCGCCGGCCGCTGGAACCGGACGAGTTGAAATCTTTCGACGCCGTCGTGATCGACCCGCCGCGCGCGGGCGCCGAAGCGCAGACCAAACGGTTGGCCATCGCAAAAGTGCCCGTGATCGCCGCTGTGTCCTGCAATCCAATCACCTTTGCGCGAGACGCCAAGACATTGGTCGATGCGGGCTATCGGATTGAATGGATACAGGTTGTGGATCAGTTCCGTTGGTCATCGCATGTCGAACTCGCGGCTTGCTTTGTCTTGCGTTCTGCCTGATTCGTTAACCGTTCGACTATCTAGGAAAGTCCGCAGACTTGCTGTATTGGCTGCGGAAAGAAAAAATATCGAGCAGGCAATGTCCCTAATCTTTCGCGCCGTTCTGGTTTTTATGCTGGCCCTTGGTCTGGCGTCTTGCAGTACAAAATTTCGCACCTACACCGGTCCTGCGGTGACCGAGATTCAAGTGCATAAGTCTGAACGGAAGATGTACCTTCTAAGCGATGGCGAGGTTGTGAAATCTTTTGACGTCGCCTTGGGTTTTGCGCCGGTTGGGCCAAAGCAATTCGAAGGTGACGGCAAAACACCCGAGGGTTTGTACTACATCACGCACAAGAACCCGAAGTCGAACTTCTACCTGTCCCTTGGAATTTCCTACCCCAATGATCAGGACCGTGCCAATGCGAAGGCTGCTGGTAAACCGCCGGGCGGCGATATCTTCATCCATGGGGGTCCGCGCAGCCCGATCTCTCAGCCCGATTGGACGGTGGGCTGCGTGGCCGTGACCGATCGGCAGATGGAAGAGGTCTATGCCATGGTCAAACCGGGAACGCCGATCTGGCTTTTGCCCTGACGACCCGGCATATATTGCGGCGTTATCTGTTGAAATTACTGATAAATCCCGATTGGTGAGATCGGGATGATCCCGCCGCTTGCCCCACTCAGGAAGCACCACCAGATCTTGCCGCTGCTCTCTTGGTACCAGGCAAATCCCAACTGGGTTGCCCGCGGATCCAAGACGACAGACCGCATATCTGGATCTGCCATCCAGGTTGACAGGGTCTCAAGCTCTGTCTGAAACGTCTCGGCAATCAATTCGCCCAACAACTTGCCACTGTAGCCGACACGCTGAACCCTAACCAAAGGCGAAGACCCGTCAGAGCCGAAATGCCATGGCCGGTTCTGAACCGACATGTCCCGCGCATGGGTCGCGGCGGCCGCATTCAGTTCGGCATTGAATGCCATTTCAGGAATACCCTTTGCCCGCCGCAAGGTGTTCAATGCGTCCAGAAATCGAAAGTCAATCCGGTTGGTCTCACCCTCGCCAATGCGATACACACGCGGAAGTGGTTTGCCGTCCGTGCCCAAGGGCACTTCATTTGAACCACCACCGCAGGCGGCCAAAGCCGCAGCGCCGCCCAACATAAGAACCGTACGCCTGTTCATTCTGTCCACTACCCCAATTCGCCGCCCACAGATTCCTGTGAAAGCCCGCGTCACACTTTTCGTTTGTCCCCTTTACTCAAACTGGCGCGCAACATCAAATCAGCATTGCAAGAGCTCGCCCAGTGACGCCAGTTTGATTTGCGGCTTTGCCGGGTTGGTAGTATGAGCCGCATCAAAAGAGTTCGAGGAGTACATTGCATGGCCACCGAAAAGAACATCGCCTTCAATCGCCGTCTGTTCATGGCGGGCGCTGCGGCCTTGGGCGCGGGAAGTGCCTTTCCCGCGAAGGCGCAAGAAGGTACGACCGAAATGGAAGCGCCTGCCGTCAAGGGAACCATCCGCAGCAACGCGTCGAGTTTCCGGATGCTGGATTGGCAAGATCATTTCACAAGCACGCAAAACGGGGCCATTTTGGTCGATATTACCTCGCGGGCACTGCACTTCTGGTCGGAAGATCAAACCGTCTATCGGCTTTACCCAACATCGGTTCCCCTGTCTGATGACCTGACCCGCAAAGGGGCCACTCAAATCGTCGACAAGGTAGTGAACCCACCATGGCGGCCAACCCCTGCCATGAAAGAACGCAATCCCGATTGGCCCGATGTGGTTGAAGGCGGCGCGCCGGACAATCCACTAGGGACGCGGGCGATGTACCTTGGCTGGCAGTATTACCGCATTCACGGCACCCATGACACCCGCAAGATTGGCCGTCGCTCGTCCAACGGCTGTATCGGGCTGTATAATGAGCACATCCAAGAGCTCTACGAACTGGCAAAAGTCGGCACGCAAGTGTTGCTTATTTGACGCAAGAATGAACGGCAAATTCCACAGGCAAGAGGCTAAGTTGAATTTGCTACCCCAAGTTGGTTAGAGAAGCATACGAGGAATAGTCTTGGGTACGTGCGGCCGCCTCTGCAAAATCGTCTGCACGTTGAAATTCGGAGAGAAAAAATGAAAAAAGTTGCACTCGCAGCAGTTATCGCTGCTTCTGCCTCGACCGCATTCGCTGGCGGCGTTGAGCCGACCATGGATCCCGGTGTTGTTGTTGCTACGACCTCGTCGTCGTCGGCTGGCATCGTTGTTCCGCTGCTTCTGCTGGTTGTTCTGGGTCTTTCCCAGCTCTAAGCTTCTGCTTCGGCAAAACAAAGGGACGGCGCTCTGCTGCCGTCCCTTTTGTTTTGCCCAAATGGAGTGAAAATCTAGCTGATCCAGCCTTGCAGATTGTCTCGGATCACTTGAACCAAAGCCGCGATATGCGCGGCTTCATCGTTCAGACACGGGATATAGGTGAATACTTCGCCCCCTGCGTGCATAAAGCTTTCGCGAATCTCGCCATTGATTTCTTCCAAGGTTTCAATGCAATCCGCCGAAAACGCCGGTGCCATGATGGCGATGTTCTTCTTTCCCGCCTTGGCCAATTCGGCCACATGTTCAACCGTGTAGGGCTTTAACCACTCTTCCCGTCCAAAGACCGATTGAAACGTCAGATCGATCGCGCCTTTTTCCCAGCCCAAACGTTCGCGCAGCAGTCGTGATGTCTTCGCGCACTGGCAGTGATAGGGGTCGCCCTCCATCAAATAGCGCTTTGGCATACCGTGATAGCTGGTCACCAGCACATCCGGTCTGTGATCAAGACCGGCATAGGCCCGCTCGACCGACTGCGCCAAGGCATCGATGTACATCGGATGTTCAAAGTATTCCGCCACAACACGTGCCGCTGGCTGACGCTTTTCCTTGGTCAGCGCCTTGAAGAAGGAATCGTTGGCGGTGGCCGACGTTGCCCCGGCGTAATGCGGGTATAGCGGGAAGAACAAGATCTTCTCACAGCCGGCATCCACCAGTTTGCGCACCTTTGATTCGGTGGTCGGATTTCCGTAACGCATCGCAAAATCCACGATGACCGTCTCGCCGAACACCTGTTCCAAGGCGGCAGCGATTCCGGCCGTTTGGTCCTTTGTGATCGTCAGCAAGGGCGATTCGTTTTTATCGTGGTTCCAGATCAACTTATAGTTGGCCCCGCTGGTAAAGGGCCGTTTGGTCAGAATGATCAACTGCAACAACGGTTGCCAGATCCAGTCGCTGATATCGACGACCCGTTTGTCCGACAGAAACTCGTTCAAATAGCGGCGCATAGACCAATAATCATAGCCATCGGGCGTCCCTAGATTTGCCAAAAGCACACCAATCTTGGCACGCTTCACCCTTGGGTGGTCCAAGGGCGCGTGGGAAAGGCGGCCTGTTCCGGGCATCACGTCGGTCATCTTAACTTCCATACTGCAGTGTTATTCAAGGACATAACCCGCTGTGCGGCAGGGTCAATCCTTGTCGCGCGGCAACAACGCTTCTGCGGCATTGAGTGCATCTGCCAATCGCGCAGATGCCGACCCCGGTCTTAACGGCTTTTGCTGGCTTTGGTGGGGGGCCCAACCCGTCAGACAGATCACTTCGAATGTTGCAGGAATACGCCCATCGGGCCCCCCAAATCGCTGCGCATAGATTTCTGCCGCCCTTAACATCACCGCGCGGCCCGTGGGTCTGCGCAATCGTCCTGCCAAAGCGTTCCCCTCGCCCATGGCCCGAAGATCGCGCATCAGGTGAAAGGCGTCTTTGTAGATCACAGTCTTTGTGTAACCGTCAGCGACAGGTAGGGCGAATCCGGCCCGTTGCAGCAAGGCCCCCAAATCCCGAATCTCACCCATCGGCAGAACCCTTGGCGACAGCCCGCCCGTCACCTCTGTTTCGGCTTCGGCCAAACTTGCCCGCAATTCGTGCAGGGTTTGGCCGCCAAACATAAGCCCAAGGAAAAGCCCATCCGGACGAAGCGCCCGTCTGCACTGCACCAATTGTCCAACCGGGTCGTTTGCCCAGTGAAGGGAAAGTGCATGGACCACAAGATCATGATCTTCAGGGCTCAGGTCCAGAATATCGTCATCCGGTATTGTGCGAAAATCGGGCCACATCTGCGGAAAACCCGACACCACGACCCCCTGCGTAAAGGTTCTGTTAACTTCGGTGAGTCTTTCATGAACATCGGCAACCACCTCTTCCAAAAAGAAGAACTCGGTTGCGCGAGAACGGTGCAGGGCAAGGGCCCCGCGATCTGTCAACAAGGGGGGTGTCATGGTTGCGCAAGATAGGGGCGGACGGTGAATTTGCAAGCAGCGCTTCATCTGATCTATCCGCCGCAATGTTTGACCTGCGATGAATTGGTCACCTCTGATTTTGGGCTTTGTGGGTCTTGCTGGCGACAAACGCCCTTCATTACAGGTCTGGTTTGCGACAAGTGTGGAACGCCGCTTCCGGGCAGCGAGGCTGATAACGATGCCCTTTGCGATGACTGCCTGACAATCGAGCGCCCTTGGTCGCGCGGCCGCGCGGCGATCATGTACCGCGATAATGGCCGAAGCCTCGTCTTGGCCCTGAAACATGGGGATAGGCTTGATCTTGCACGTCCGGCCGCGGGCTGGCTGTTGCAGGCCGCCGCACCTATTCTTGATCGGGCAATGTTGGTGGCCCCCGTCCCTTTGTATTGGATGCGTCTTTTGAAACGGCGGTACAATCAGGCGGCGCTTTTGTCGTCGTCCATGGCCCGGCTGGCCGGGCTTGATCACTGTCCCGATCTCCTGCGTCGCTCCCGCCAAACTCACAGCCAAGAGGGGCGAAGCCGCGACGACCGATTTGCAAACATGCAAGGCGCGCTGTCGGTCCATCCGCGCCAGGCGGCGAAACTGCGCGGACGGCATGTTCTTTTGGTTGATGACGTGATGACATCGGGGGCCACACTTGCCTCGGGGGCGCAGGCCTGTCTGGCGGGCGGCGCTGCCGCAGTATCGGTCTTGGCGCTGACACGCGTTACCAAAGACCAATAGTCCCCCGCCCCGAGCGACAATCCTTGCAAGAGGTCCGCTCTTCCAGCAATTGGCCGCGATTGTCATTGACCTTGCCGGGTACCAAACCCTTATAGTCACATCCGACGCAAAGGATTGCCCACGATGAAAACCGTTGAAATTTATACAACACAAACCTGCCCCTACTGCAGCGCCGCCAAGGCACTTCTGCGCAAGAAGGGCGTCCCGTTCACAGAAATCGATGTCTCGATGGATCCTGGTACGCGCCATGCCATGACGCAGCGGGCAGGCGGCCGTCGAACCGTGCCGCAAATCTTTATCGGCGGAACCCACGTCGGCGGCTGTGATGATCTGCACGCGCTGGATCATGACGGCACGCTTGACCCGTTATTGGCGTAACCCCAATGCGTACGGGCTTGGTGCAGTTGAACGTCTGCGATGATCCGGCAAAGAACCTGCCTGAAACGATTTCGCATGTGCGCGCCGCGGCCGCAGGGGGGGCGGGTTTTATTCTGACGCCCGAATGCACCAATGCCCTGTCCAGCAACCGCGACTATCAAAGATCGGTCCTGCACCACGAAGAGGATGACCCCACCCTTGCCGCCCTGCGCCAAGAGGCGGCAGCGGCAGGCATCTGGCTGTTGATTGGATCGCTGGGCGTTTTGACAACGGATCCCGATGGGCGATTTGCCAACAGATCCTTTCTGATCGCGCCCTCGGGCAGCATCGCGGCCCGCTATGACAAGATCCATATGTTCGATGTCAATGTCAGCGAGACCGAGATTTACCGCGAATCCTCCGGCTATCGCCCCGGCCAGCGCGCCGTACTGGCTGACGCCGGTTTTGCCAAGATCGGCATGACAATCTGCTATGACGTCCGATTTCCCCATCTTTACCGGCGCCTTGCGCAAGCGGGCGCTGAAATCATTACGGTACCGGCAGCCTTCAATCACCTTACCGGTCAAGCGCACTGGGAAACCTTGTTGCGCGCGCGGGCCATTGAAACGGGGTGTTTTGTCCTCGCGCCCGCTCAAACAGGATTTCACAGCGAAAAGGCAGGCAAGGGCCGGCGGACGCATGGACATTCTCTTGCCATTGCGCCTTGGGGTGAAATCTTGTGTGACGCCGAGGCCCAACCCGGCGTTACTTTCGTCGATCTTGATCTGTCTCAGGTTACCAAGGCCCGAAACCGCGTTCCCTCTCTGACGCATGACCGGGCGTTTGACGGGCCATGACCGAGCGTACGGATGATCTGGCAGTGTCCTTGTTCGGCGAATTGTTCATGGCCGATCAACTGGCGCGCAACCGCATTTCAAAGGCTTTGCCCCGCGGCATGCAGTTGTCGCATTTTTCAGTTCTAAACCTCTTGGCCCGCCTGTCAGACGAACGCACACCCGCGCAATTGGCGCGGGCCTTTCATGTCACGCGGGGGGCGATGACAAACACTTTGGCCAAACTTGAATGGGCCGGGCATATTCATATTCGGCCCGATTGGGACGATGCCCGGCAAAAATTTGTGTCCATTTCTCCGGCGGGGCGCGCGGCGCGCGATGCTGCGGTGGCCTCCGTCGCGCCGATCATTTCTGCTGCAGTCACGGCTTTGGGGGCCGACAAGGTGCGCGCGGTTCTCCCGGTTTTGCGTGAACTTCGCCTGCGCATGGAATCTGAAGACGACCCGCAAAGGCTTTGACGCCGCCCATCTTTGAAGTTGGCGGCCATTTGAAAACTCTTTAGCAGATCAAAGCGATTGGCCGGTCTTGTACAGCCCCAAGGCCGCGCCAATCAAACTGATCGCATTGCGGGCCGAGACGACTGGGCTTTCGGTCACAAGCACCAAGTCCTGATGTTGAATTTCAAAGTCTCCCGCACTGAAAAGACCATCGGCCGTCGTCAGATCGAAGGCAAAGATCATGCGTTCCTTTTCGGGACCAGACCCATCTTGCCGAACTGCTTTGGGTGCATACTGGCGAAGAATCAAAATCCCCTTCGGGTTTGCCGAATTGTCATTCAACCCACCAATCAACGACATGGATTCCAACGCCGTGACAGTGGACTGCGGGAATTTATGCTGTGATTCATTTCCGGCGGCGCCAAGGGACAGGAAATACCGCTTGTCCTCTTCCACATATACCCGGTCGCCCCCGCGCAAGATGGTATCGTTGGATGGATTTGACAGCAGCCTGTCCATGGAAATTCCATAGACTTTTCCATCCCTGGCCAATCGGACTTGGGGGTTTATGATGCCACCCGGCATGCCGCCACCGTCGGCAATCAAGCTCAAGATACCGTAATTGTTGTCGGGAACCGCGTAGGAACCAGGTGCAGGAACACCCGAAATCAGCTCAACTTCGTTGCGGCGGCCGGACGCCACGGACAATTGTACCTGCGCCGATGGCACCACGGAACTCAATCCGCTCTGAACGGCATCGCGTGCCTCTTCTGGCGACATCTTCGCGACATAGACCTTGTCCGCGTAGGGAAGAAAAACGGTTCCGTCCGGGCTGACAGTCAAAGGCGGAAAAACAATCTGCCGTTGATCGGGGCCGACCAGCAACGAGTTTTCCTCATTACTCCAGACCGACAGTGTTATGACATCGCCCACTTCGATCTGGGATCCGGCCCCACCGGATTTGCGTTCGACCCAGCCTGCCTTGGCATTTGGGTCCGAAACACGGGGCCAGGAGGACACGGCACCCATTGTTTCAGAAGTGACAAAGCGTACCGCAAAGGTCGCGTCAGGCGCCTCTGAACCGGCCATGACCTGGCTTGCCAGACCGGCACCCTGGGGCAAACTACAAGCCTGAAGAGAAACGGAAAAGACCATGAGAGCAAGCAGACTGGGCCGAAAAATCATAGATTGACTCCATCTGACCGGCACAGCACAGGCCAAAAAACTTGTCCGAACATACTTTGCAACCTTGCGGGGTCAACCTGAATGTCCGATTTTAACGCACGCGGCTGGGGATAACTGGAGAATTGGATGACATCTTTGGTCGTAACGGGCGCGCAGGGCCGCATCGGCCGATTGCTTGAGCTGTGCAAGGACGAGCTCAATTTCAACGTGGATTCGACTGATTGGACATCGCGCCTTGGATCACCGGGTTCGCCGGTTTGGGATTTGACCGCTGCGGCTTTACCCCCCGTACCGCAAAGGGCGATCTTGCTTCACTTGGCAGCGGTATTGCCCGGTCGTGGACAATCCGCAGATTTGGCCGACAATATAGGGATGGCCAAGGCGATAAGTCACGCCGATCGCAGCCTTGATTTTCAACACGTGCTTTTTCTATCCACGGTTGCCGTTTACGCGCCCCAATCCGCCCCAATCATGGAAGACTGCACCCCAAACCCACAAAACGACTATGGGCGCACAAAGTTGGCCGCTGAACAGGAGCTGGTAAATTCCTTCGGCGGAAAGCTGACAATTCTGCGTCTGGCAAATCTGGTCGGCGCGGATGCCCTACTGGGCGAAAGCAAAACAGAGGTGACCCTGGATCCCGTTGACGGCCAAAAAAATGGGCCAGAAAGATCGTATATCGGCCCCGTCACCTTTGTGCGGGTGATTGGAAGACTGTTAAATCTTCTAGCCTCAGGGGCGCAGATTCCGCCTGTGATCAATGTCGCACAGCCCAAAAGCTTGGGCATGGCCGATCTGCTGCGGGCAAGCGCGCGGCCGTGGAAATTTGGCCCGCCGAGGTCTGGTGTGGTGCCCAAAGTAGAAGTAGACGTCGCCCTTTTGGCAAAGATCATTGACCTTCCAAGGGCCAATGCTCTTGATCTTGTGGCCGAGTTGGACGGACTGAAAGGAAAGTGGCCATGACCTGGGGCAAGCGGATTTACGATCTTGGGGCGGTCTTCATTCTTGGCGCATTCATCCTGCCGCCTTTTCTGGTCCTGCTCGTGTATCTCTTTGTGAAAGAGGGCCGACCGGTGTTTTACGTCGCAGAACGGATGTCGGCGCCCGGAAAAAGTTTCAAGTTGTGGAAACTTCGGACAATGACAGTCGTTGCTGAAAACAGTGGGGTTTCTGGCGGTGACAAGGCCGGGCGGATAACGCCAATGGGCCGCAAACTCAGGCGCACGCGGGCCGATGAAATTCCGCAGCTCTGGAATGTCTTGCGCGGCGACATGTCGTTCGTCGGGCCGCGGCCGCCCTTGCGCACCTATGTCGAACGATTCCCGGATCTATACGCCAAGGTATTAAGGTCGCGGCCGGGGATTACCGGGTTGGCAACCATCACCTATCATCGTCACGAAGAGCGGCTTTTGGCCCAATGTGTTACCGCGGATGAAACAGAACGTGTATACGTCGAACGATGCATCCCGGTTAAGGCCAAGATTGATCTTATATACCAAAAGCATAGTTCCATTTGCTTTGATGTTTCGATTATGACAAAAACCTTTTTGCGTGCGACCGGACTGCGTCGATGATGCGGCGCGCAGTGTTGTTTTGATCCGGTAAATCTTCTATGTTTTGCGTATAAGCTGGTGAATATTAGTCGGCCCATTTTTCGTTTTTTCGCTATCCAAATTGGTAGAATATGAAACGCATGACACGAAAATTGTTGTCTGTTTTTGCGGGTATGTCTCGTCGCATAAAGCGTGCTGTCATCCTTGGCGTTGACGTGGTGCTTGCGCCCTTTGCGTTGCTTTTGTCGATTGCGGTTTTGTATAATGATCTCACGCCGCTGACCTTGTCACGCCAAGTCTGGCTGCTGTTTCCCTTCCTGTCGATCATGGCGGCGATCCTGTCGACAGCCTTCGGCATTCCGAAAATCAAACTCAAATCCTATGAATCGCAGGCTATTCTGATCACCGGGGCCTGTTCTGCATTCTTGGCAGCGTCCTTGTATGTTTTCGCCAAATTTATCGGTTACATCTTGCCGCCTGTGGCGGCGATTTTGTTTGGTCTCATCTATTTTCTGTCCTCCGTCGCTTCCCGTGCCATCATGCTGCGTTTGCTCCTGTGGGTCTTGCGATCGTCGCAACCGCGCTGCCGCGTTGTGATTTACGGGGCGGGGACCACGGGCATGCAACTGGCGGCGGCCCTTAAATCCCACGACAGCATTGTTCCCGTTGCCTTTGTGGATGACAGCAAATCGCTTCAATCCTTGACGATCGCGGGTCTTAAGGTGTTTTCGCCTGATCGCATCGCTATCTTGGCAAAGAACCGCGAGATTGATCGGGTCTTGTTGGCGATGCCCTCCATTTCCGCGCCAAAGCAGGCGCAAATCGCCCGTCGGCTTCAGGCTTTTGGGGTTGATGTCTTTGCCGTCCCCTCATTTGCGCAGCTTGCCGGGACCGAGGCAATTATTGACACGCTGGCACCAATTCTTCCGGGGAAACTGCTGGGCCGCAAGCAGATCGAAACGCTGATGCCCGAAGGGTCCGATGCCTATCGTGGAAAGGTCATTTTGGTGACAGGGGCTGGCGGATCAATCGGGTCTGAAATTTGCCGGCAATTGGTTGAACATGCCCCGCGCCGGCTTGTTCTGATGGAAGTCAGTGAGGCGGCACTTTACGCAATCGACAAAGAGCTGCGCGAAGATGCACGGGCCAACAGCATCGAAATCATCCCGGTTCTTGGATCCGTCACGGATTCCCGTATTTCCCGCGCCATCATGTCCAATAATGGTGTTCAGGTCACAATTCACGCTGCGGCGTACAAACATGTGCCCTTGGTTGAATCCAACCCCTTGGCCGGCATGATGAATAATGTCCTTGGAACCCGCGTCTTGGCCGACGCGGCCGAAGAGGCAGGGGTAGAGAGGTTCATTCTGATTTCGACCGACAAGGCCGTTCGCCCAACCAACATCATGGGGGCATCAAAGCGGTTGGCAGAGTTGGTTGTACAAGATCTGGCCAAGCGATCCCGCAAGACGGTCTTTTCAATGGTCCGATTTGGGAACGTTCTGGGATCGTCAGGCTCTGTTGTGCCGTTGTTCAACGAACAGATTGCGCGCGGCGGCCCCGTGACCGTGACCGACCCAGACGTGACCCGCTTCTTCATGACCATCACGGAGGCCGTGCGTTTGGTCCTTTTGGCCGGCTCTTTTGCGCATACGGAATCCTCTCGGGGCGGCGATGTTTTTGTGTTGGATATGGGTAAGCCAATGAAAATCATCGATTTGGCGCGCCAAATGATCGAAGCATCCGGATATTCTGTGCGCGACGATGAAAATCCGGATGGCGATGTTGAAATTGAAATCATCGGTTTGCGTCCCGGTGAGAAGCTTCATGAAGAGCTGTTGATTGGTGAAGGACTGCTCACCACCCCCCACTCCAAGATTATGCGCGCCCGCGAAAGTTCGCTGTCAGAGCTGGATATGGCCATTGCCTTGCAAGACCTTGGTAAAGCCGTCAACCGCGGCGATGCAGACGCGGCAAGGCAGCTTGCCATGATCTACGTTGAAGGGTTTCAGTCCTCTGAAGGGCCCCGCCCCGAGGTTCGTCGCCCCCTCACGCGCGGTTAAGCTGCGGCAACGTCGCGAAATAGAGTTGCCGTCAAGCACCAATGCCCTAAGCTGTCCCTTATGATAGTTCCAATGCCAAAACAGCCGACAGTCCGCTTTGGATATGGCTGGGCCGTCCTTGTCGGACTGGCCCTGACAGTTGCAAGCCCGATGCGCGCCGAAACGGGCATCTCGCTGAACTTTTCCGGTGCGCCCGGATTGATCGATATGCCCGCCGCCGGGGCAATGCCGGATGAGTTTTTGGGGTTCTCGGTGACCAACTTTGGCCCCATAAGCCGCAGCACCATCAGCTTTCAGGCCGCCCCGTGGCTTTCGGGAAGCTTGCGAACCACAACAACGCGGAACTGGAATGATGCTGTTTGTCCGCCGTCTTGCGTGGGATCAGATGCCCTGAGCGAATATTTCGATCGCTCGTTGGATCTTCGGTTTCATGTCCTGCAAGAAAGTCGCGTCCTTCCCGGTGTGACAATCGGGTTGATGGATATTCTGGGTCCGGGGGTGCAGTCGGGCGAATACATTGCCGCAACAAAGCATGTCACTGACCGCATCGCCGTAACAGGTGGCCTTGGATGGGGTCGTTTGTCGACACAAGGTGCCATTGGCGCACCCTTTGGGCCCAGACCAGCCCCGTCGTCGGATGGTGCCTTGGCCCTTGATCAGGCCTTCAAAGGCGATGTCGCGCCCTTCGCCGGAATCGAGTGGCGGATTAATGATCGTTGGACAGCGAAGGCTGAATATTCGTCGGATGCCTACGTCGAGGAATCCGTCAACCGGCAGACCTTTGACGTGAACAGCCCCTATAACTTTGGGGTCGAGTATCAGCATTCTCAGATGTTGAAATTTGGCGCCTATTATCTTTATGGCAGTGAAATAGGCCTTGCTGCGCAGATCATTCTGGATCCCAGCCAGCGGCCCGGTGGGGCCATGGGCGGTGCAGGACCAACGCCCGTCAAACCACGGGTCGCCTACAGCCAAGACCCCGAGGCGTGGTCAACCGAATGGATCAGCCAACCCGAGGCCCAACCGATCTTGATCGAAAACCTCGCGAAATTCCTTGAACGCAGTGGCGTGATCGTCGAGGCGTTAAGCTATACAGGCACCACAGCGCAGGTCAGGTTTCGCAACTCAAAACTCGATGCCGAAGCGCAGGCCGTTGGTCGTGTCGCCCGTGCGATGACCCATCTGATGCCCGCATCGGTGGAAATTTTCGAAATCGTACCCATGGTTGATGGTGTGCCGGCGTCAAAGGTGGTTGTAAAGCGGACCGATATCGAAGCGCTTGAATTCACGGGCAATAATGCCGCTGTTTTGCGGGGCCGCGCGCAGATCGTGGATGCGGGCGCGCCGATGGCCAATTTGTCGTGGAACCCCCAGATTTACCCAGATTTCAAATGGTCCATCGCGCCCTACGCGCGTCTGCGCTTTCTGGAACCTGGCGCTGCCGTGTCTGGCGATGTCGGCTTGCGATTGGCCACGCGGTACGAAGCGGCGCCAGGTGTGGTGATTCAAGGATCAATTACCAAAGTCGCGTTCAGCAATGTGGGAACGCCCTCTGGCGCGTCGGGAAGTGGTTTGCCGCCTGTCCGAAGTGATGCCGAGCTATACCGGCAAAACGGCGATCCCGCGCTGGAAACACTCACCGCGTCTTGGCACGGGCGGATTGGACAGGATCTGTATGGCCGCGTCACTGCCGGTTATCTGGAGCAAATGTTCGGCGGCGTTTCAACGGAAATCCTGTGGATGCCCGCCGGAAAACGTTGGGCCTTGGGGGCCGAGGCGAATTATGTCGCGCAACGCGACACAAACGGTGGCCTTGGATTTTCAGAGTATGACTATCTCGTTCCGACCGGCCATGTGTCTGGCTATCTGAACTTGGGCGAAGGATATCAGGCGCAGTTGGATCTTGGAAAGTACTTGGCGGGCGATCTTGGCGGCACGCTGACGCTGACGCGCCGATTTGAAAATGGGTGGAAGTTGGGCACCTACCTGACCGTCACAGACGCCACTTCTGCTGGCGGGGCGGAACAGGGTCTGCGTATCGAGGTGCCGATGACTTGGCTGACGGGCCAACCAAACCGCGCGACCAAGCCCATAACACTGCAGCCGTTCATCGGAAATGCCGGCGCGCGTCTGGCTGTCGATGATCGGCTGCATGACTTGCTGATGGATTATTCGTCAAACGGGCTTGACGAACAATGGGGCCGGTTCTGGAAATGACCCAAGCACGGGTCATTGGCGTGTCCATCCTTCTGGCGATTGCGCTGGGTGGCTGCGGGAATGACAAAAAACCTGCGGCGATCCCGATCAAGGCCATCTTGCAAGCGGAAATCCAAAAACTGAAAGGCACACCCGAAGCCGGACAATCTTCGCCCGCGCTACAGCCCGACGCTGCCACATTGGCCGAAGGCCGCCGCGTTCTGGAAGAAGCCGGACAGCCTGTGATTGCTGTAACGGACCGATCCATCGGACTTGCAACCTTTATGGTGCCATTGGGAACAAACGCCGATGTCGTGACTTGGGCAAATCCCGAATATCAGACAATTGCGCTGCGCAAGGGCGTCATTATTGCCACACGCGGTTTTGGCCAAGATTTGATGTCCGCCGAGGCTCCGACTGCAGATGTTCTATTCGCAGGATCGGGGACTTACAGTCGCAAACATTACATCCTAGACGGTGCTGATCAGACTCAACTGCAAGAGTACACTTGTACCTTAAGTATTTCAAATAACGAAGAAATCGTAATTCTTGGCTTAAATTATCTGACCAAGAAAGTTGATGAAAACTGCATTGGGTCTGCCGGTACATTTACGAACACCTACTGGTTTGATACCAAGGGCGTCATTCGCCAATCCAGACAATCGCGAATGATCGGTGTTGAAAATATGCAGCTGCAGGCGATAATCGACTGATGTTGTGAAAAGCGTCTTTCCCTAGCTTATAGTGTATGATAATTAGCGCTTCGTATCCGCCTTAACTTTTTGGAGCTTACTATGAAAAAGATCTCTGCACTCGTACTTGCTTCCTCGCTCGCAGCTACCGCAGCTTCGGCTGGCGGCCCGGTTGTTGTTGCCGTCGAAGGTGAACCCGCAGCTGTTGTCGTGGGCCCGACCTCCAGCATCAACGCTGGTATCGTTGTTCCGCTGTTGCTGCTCGTGGTTCTGGCTGCAACGCAGCTGTAATCTTCCGACGCGACTGAATGGATAAGGGAATGGGCGTGCCTTCGGCCGCCCTTTTTCTTTTGTGCGCCTTTTGTAGACATGGGGTGCCAGTTTGGGCCTTGAACGCATCGCTTCACCCAAGGTTTTGGCGGCCTTCTGGCGGTTTTATCGTCGTGTTGAACAGGCAGAGCTTGACCTGATTTCTGCAGGCGTTGCCTTCTTTTCCTTTTTGGCGATTTTCCCAGCGGCAGCCGCGTTGATCACGATATGGGGCGTGGCGTTTGACCCGCAGGTTATCCGCGATCAAGTGACCTTGTTGAAAGACATTTTGCCGCCCGATGCCGCAGTTCTGATTGAAACGCAGGTCGAAGGCCTGCTTGCAGCCAGTGGCGGCACCTTGGGTTGGGCCACACTCATTTCAACGTTGTTTGCCTTGTGGTCAGCCAGAGCGGGCGTGGCGGCCATGATCCGCGGCCTGAATGCCATTCACCAATTGCCCAACCGTGCAGGGCACCGCCATCAGCTTAGTGCGATGTTGCTGACCTTGGTCGTGATGGCGCTGGCCCTTGCGGCCATGTTGATGTCGGTTGTCTTGCCGGTACTGGTGCGCTTTTTGCCCCCCCGCTTTGCCGCAACGTTCAGTTCACCCGCCTTCAGCGAGGTGGTCGGTCTGGCTTTGGTCGTTTTGGCCACCGCATTGGCTTATCGATTTGGCCCCAACTTTCAGGTCAATCGGCGTCCAGCCCTGTTCACGCGCGGGTTGGCCGTCGCGGTGGTGATTTGGGGTTTGGCGACGCGCGGCTTTACCCTCTATCTCGAATTTGTCCCGTCCTATAACCAGATTTACGGGTCCATCGGCGCTGTGGTCGCCCTGCTTATCTGGCTTTATGTCAGCGCATACGCCGTTTTGCTGGGCGCTGCGATCGATGCGGAAATGCGGCGCGCAAAGCGTCAGTAATTCTTTTCAAGGTACAGCCCAACACCGGTGTCACCGTTGGAATCCAGCTTTCCCTTCAGGGTAATATGCGGTCTGACGTCGAAGTTCAGATCAATCTGTGACGTGCCGGTTTGGTCAATCGTGATCTCGGAATAGACCTTTTCAGACAGGTATTTTCCGGCTGTCAACGATGCCTGACCGGTCTCGTCCGTCTGAATATCCAGATTGTCCAAACCCGATCCCTTGCGAATCTTGCCAACAAGGCCCTCGCCGCCCTGTCCGGCCAAGGTGCGCACGGCGGCCGCCAGTTGTGCTGCCTGAAACGCTGACAAGGTTTGCAGCCGCTTGCCAAACAACAGCTGGGCCAAGATTTCTTCGTCGGGTAACTGCGGCGACGATTCAAACGACAAGGCCGGGTCACTGGCGGGGCCAGAAATGCGGATCGTGCTGATAATGTCGGCATCTTCGATCGACGCCACGATATCAACGCGCGGAATGAACTCTCCTTCAAGAACAAGCTGCGCTTGGGACAAGATCAACCGACGGCCCACCACATCCAACCGGCCCCGGATCAGATCGAAGGATCCTTCGGGCCGGATTGATGCCGTGGTTCCGCGCAGCCGCAAACTGCCGCCCAATTCCGCATCAAGACCGCGGCCCCGCAAAAAGATCTGATTGGGGGCCCGAACGATGATGTCCAGAAGGTAGTTGCCACTTCCGCCATGCCCGCCGTCTGTCGACGGGCTGTCAACCAGTCCGGCGTGCACGCGGGTTGCATGCACATCTGCGGGTTCGTTCACATGCAAGATCGGCGGAATGGGCACCGAACCACTCAACCCGCTTGACGGAATCTGCAGTTCAGTCCTGCCCAAATCCAAAGTGCCTGAAACGCTCGCCCCGCCGGCCAAGGGGCCATCGACGGTCAAGGTTCCGCCAAGAAGGGTTTCATAAAGGCGCTGCTCGCGCAGCAGCACTTGGCGCACATCCACGTCCAAGGCCCCTTGAAACGGGAAGGTCAGGCTTGTTTGGCCAGAAACCCCCACCGTTCCGCCCGTCGACACCTCCGCGGTTGCCAAAACTCTGGCCTGTCCGGCCGAGAGATCGGCCGTGGCCTCGATGTTCTGAACCCCAAAGCCCAGGGATGGGTCCGCCAACCGGCCACCGGACAGTGTCACCCGCCCTGTCAAAGAATTTGGCGTCAACGGGCCCTTTAATTGCAGATCATATCCCAGCGTTCCTGACAGGGCTCTGGGCTTCAAAAAGGGGTTCGCAACATCGGCCAGACTTTTGCCCACAAAGGCCAGATTTGCGCTGCCAAAGCCCGGGGAAACCGTACCCGTCAGGGTGCCGGCCACCTGGGCAGGGCCGGCCAAGGTCAAGGACACGCTGCTGCCGCTTGCGCTGGGCCGCAGGGTGCCGGACACCGTCACCGGTCCGGGAAACTTTGGAAGGATCAACGCAAGATTGGCAAGCTGCGCCGTGATGCTCACCGATCCGCCAGAGGAGCCCTTGGCCGTCAGATCCAGCGATTGCCCATCCAAAACCGCCTCTTGCAGTTGCGGCATCCCCTTGGTGACCGTTGCCGTCACGTCCAGAAAGGCAAGGCCGCTCAGCACACGGTCCACTTCCGCCTGCCCGATTCCCAACCCCTCGCCAGTTCCGGTCAGGGTCAAGATGCCGTCCTGCAAGGTACCGATATAGGCGGCCTTTCCCGACAGGTTTCCCCGATAGCCGGGCCCCAGCGCGCCCAAATCGGGCAGCGTTACATCCCCCAACACGCTGACAGCGGTTGAGGTGAGTGTCCCATTGATCTTTCCCGTCAAATCACCTGCGGTGATCTTGATTTCCCGAAGGATCGTTCCGGTTTCACTGCGGCTGACCTGACCCGATACTTGCGATTGCCCCGCCAATAACTGGTCCAACTGGGCAATCCCCATGCCCAGATCCGTCCCATCAACGGCAAATCGAAGATCAAAGGCGTCGCCCAAGGCGCTTGCGCTGCCCGAAACACTCAACGCGGCGGTCCCGGACAGGGGCAGGCCCGTCAGAAGGCTCAGCCGCGACAAATCGCTCCAGTTTCCGGCAACCCGGCCTCCAAAGCCAAAGCCCGACGACAAACCCTGCACCGCGCCATTGGCGTTCAAAGCATAGCTATCGCCGGTCAACGACAACTCACTGACATCGGTTTGCCCTTTGCCGCGCTGCCAGCTTGCCTTCATCGCCCCGGAAATCTTCTTGCCAAGCGCTTGTGCCAAACCATCGTCCGCCGGAACCACGCCGTCGCCAAGAAAGCTGAGATCCGCCGATATGCTTTGCGCACCGGCAGAGCGTACAATATTTCCTCCGCCCGTCAGGCTTAAGGACTGTGCCGTAACATCGGTGCGATCAAGACCCATGATCAACCCACCCACCGTCCAAGCATCACTTTGCGCTGCGTCAAAACCCAAGGTCAAACGCGCAGACTGGATGCGTGTGGGTATCGCGGTGGTCAAAGGCAGCAAAAGACTTTGTTGATCTTGACCTTGAATTGACAGGTTGACCTGAAATTTTTCGGGCAAGCCATCCGCGGCCAGAGCAAGTGTTCCCTTGGCCGTCAAGGCACCGGCGCGCAGCGACAGGTCAGACAGGGTCATGCGCCCATCGGCCATGCGGGACCCTTTTGCGCTAAGATCAAGACTGGTGCCCAGAAATTCGCGATATTCGGGCCAAAACACGGGTGCCAAATCCCCGGTCAAATCGGCAGAAAAATCCCGTTGCCCGTCCGCCTTGCCAATAATCGCCACCTGTCCGGTTAACCGCGTTTGGCCGCCGGTCGTTAAGGCTACGGCGGCGTCAAACCCATCAAGCGGCCCACGGCCCTTGATCGTCAACCCGGTCGAAGGGGCGCCGGGAACCGACAAAAGCCGCGCGGCGATCCCACCCGCCTCTTCTCGGGCGTCCAGCGACACCACCAATTCCCCCGTGGCATTGGTATAGCTGGCATCCAGCGAAAAGGATCCGTCCGGTCCATCGTCCTGACGGTCCAATGCGACGGAAATCTGTCCTTCGCCCCCCACCAAAGACAAAGACGCCTGCGCTGAACCTTCAACCACCTCGCCCAGAACACTTTGGCCAAGGACAATATGATCTGCAGCGATGCGTCCGATGTTCACCGAGACCGGCAGATCTGGCAATGAAAACGCCGTCCCTTCCACAGTCGGCATCGCACTGCCCGCTGCGCTACCCGGCAACCGGTCCAAGATTATCTCGCCCGCCGTCAGGGCGTTGACCGATACATTCCCGGACAAAAGCGCAGATCGGCTCCAGTCCAGTGAAACGTCACGCAGGGTAATCCAGACGCCGTCATCGTCGGCGATGGTCAACTCGTCCAAGGTGGCCACGGACGACAAGGCACCTGCAAAGCCGGTAATCGTGACGGTCCGGCCGGCATCTGACAAATTGTCTTCCAACAACGCGACAAGATAGCTGCGATCATCCTGCTGCGCGCCGGCCACCAGCGGCCAAAGGCCAAGTCCAAGGACAAGTGCAATATGGCGTGCGGATACGTGAGCCATCAGAACGCCTGACCCAGTCCGACATAAATCTGCACCCCCTCGCCGGTTTTTCCCCCGACGGGTGCGGCGACGTCCACTCTCAAGGGGCCAAAGCCCGTTTGATACCGAAGGCCAAGCCCGGCCCCGGAATGAACATCACCCCCGCCATCCCCAAGGCCCCCGTCGCTGACTGTCCCGATATCGAAAAACGCGACCGCGCCGTATGTGTCATTGATTTTGAAGCGCCCCTCGATCGAGCCGCCAAGAAACGTCGTCCCTCCTGTCGCCACAGGACCATCCGGGGTCGTGATCTCAATCCCCAAGGATTGATAGGGTTGCCCGCGCACCGTTCCGCCGCCGCCGGAGTAGAACAATTCATCGCGCGGCGCGCCCAATGCCGATGCCCCGATGATGGACCCGCCCTGAATCCGCGCCGCAACGACAAAGCGGCTGTCTTCGCCCAAGGCATAGTAGCCGCGCGTGTCAAATGTCAGCCGTGCCCCATCCTCGGTCGCGCCAAACCCCAAAAAGGGTTTCAATTCGACGTCCATCAAAAAGCGCTTCGTGGCATCGGTCGGTTTGTCTCTGCGGTCCCAAGTGACGCCCAGCGGCAAGTTCAAACTGCGGTAGGTAAAATCACCAATCGCGTCGCTGCCGGTGACATAGGAATACGTCAGGCCGATATTTGCCGACAATTCCGAAGAAAAGACATTGTTCAGGTTTACGCCCAGATCTCCGGAATTCAGGGAAAAATCCTGCTCGTCCAAATGTTCCAGCGCGAAGGACACCCCAGCGGTCGTATCCGGGAAAGGCGAGGCCGGGCGCTCGATCCCAATGTTGAAGGTATAATCGGTACCAGACAGCGAGGATGAGATGTTGTTCACTTCAAACCCAACATCGAATCGCTCTCCACCGCCAAAAAGGTTGCGATGCAGCCATTCCCCCGAAAGGTTCAGCCCCTCCAACGACGACACCTCGACCCCGAAACTATAGCGGCGTGGTTTTGCTTCGACGACGTTCAGCGTCAACGGAAGAAAGTCAGGGGCAACGATGGCCTCAGCCTCTTCGATAGAGATTGAACTGAAAATCCCCGTTCTGCGAAGCCGTTCCGCAGCACGCTCCAATCCGTCGCTCGAAAAGGTCTCGCCCGGTTTCAGACCCGCGATTTTCCGGATGCGGTTCGTGCGCATCTTGTCATTTCCGGTGATGGTCAGATCACCAAACCGCAACGCCGGGCCCGGTTCCAAATCAATCTTTGCCGCCAATGTATGTGTGTCGTGGTTGGCCGTAAGATCTTGCGCCGCAACGGATGCTTTGGCATGCCCGTCTTTGCGCCAGCCTTCGATCCCGGCGCTTACCGCCTCTGCAATCACGCCCGTCGACGCGGTTTTTCCGGCTGCAAAGCCAGACGGCAGTTCTGTTCGCCGCGTAATGGGCTGTAAACTTGCCAGTGAAAAGCTGAACCGGCTGCCCGGTTTCACGGCAATTTCGACCCGGTCAATTTGCTGCGGCGCATCCAGCGGTGCAATTGTCGCCGCTTCGCGGCCGTCTATGCGAATATTAATGACAGCAGAAAAGTATCCGGCGTTATAAAGCGCTTCGATCAAACGCCCATATTCAGCCTGTGCGTCGGCGAAAACATCGACGGCCGCAGCCCCGGATTCCGACCGTTTCGCCCAAAGCAACGAGGTTTCCTTGATCAACTTTACTACGGATGCGTCGTCGCTTGATACGTCCAGTGTCACAGTCTCAAGTGGGCTTGCGGCGCCCGGCCAAAAGCCAACGCCAATCGCAATCAATAGGGCGGCACCGGATGTGCGCCGCAAAATATCGCGTTTCATATGCATTGCTCCACAGAGCGTTTACTATCGCAAGGGTCATCGAAAAGGGCAACCGAAGATGACCGTCCGGCCGGAAATGTATGGATTTCCGCTGGCGGTTTTTCGCGCATTGAGGAAAGGTGACCCCATACAGGGGAGGCACCAATGACTTATCAACCTGCTACGGATCGTTATTCCAAGATGATCTATCGCCGCGCGGGCAAATCGGGGCTGATGCTGCCGGCAATTTCGCTCGGGCTTTGGCATAATTTCGGCCATGATACGCCGCATCAGACCAAACAGGCCATCTGCCGGACCGCGTTTGATTTGGGGATCACGCATTTTGATCTGGCCAACAATTATGGCCCGCCGCCGGGTTCCGCCGAGGAGGCCTTTGGGGACTTGATGCGGACGGATTTTCGCAACATGCGGGACGAGATCATCGTATCCTCCAAGGCGGGATATCTGATGTGGGAAGGGCCCTATGGGGAATGGGGTAGCCGCAAGAACCTGATCGCGTCTTGTGATCAATCTTTGAAACGGATGGGTCTGGATTACGTTGATATTTTCTATTCCCACCGGTTTGACCCAGATACCCCGCTGGAAGAGACCATGGGGGCGCTGGATCAGATCGTTCGGTCTGGCCGCGCGCTTTATGTCGGGATTTCCAGTTATAACAGCCAGCGCACGCGCGAGGCTCACGCGATCTTGAAGGATCTGGGTACGCCGTTTGTGATTCATCAGCCCAGCTATAACATCCTGACCCGCTGGGTGGAGGAAGACGGGTTGAAGGACACGCTGGCGGAATTGGCGCTGGGATCGATTGCTTTCGTTCCGCTGGCACAGGGGATGTTGACCAACAAGTATCTGAAAGGAATTCCGGCGGGCAGTCGGGCGACGCAGGGCAAGTCCTTGTCGCCCGACATCATCACCCCGGCCGCGATTGCCAGCTTGAATGCCCTGAATGATATTGCTGCGGCGCGGGGGCAAACTTTGGCGCAGATGGCGATTGCTTGGGTTTTGCGGGGCGGCGGGATCACCTCGGCGTTGATTGGGGCGTCGCGGCCGGAACAGGTGGTTGATTGTGTGGGCGCCATTCAGAACCTGGATTTCACGGCCGAGGAATTGGCTGCGATCGACCGGATTTCGCTGGAAAAGGATATCAATCTTTGGGCGAAATCATCGAGTGATTGAGGGATGTCCCGAGTCGGGACATTTTTTAAATTGTGGCGGATCAAAGGGTTGGTCCGCCATTTTTACCAATCCTTAACAAATGAACGGGGACGGACCCCCGAGACAGGTGCTGCCCTTAACGGGCAGATGCCTGTTCAAAAAACTGGGCGATGCGGTTGGCGATCTGGGCAGAATCCGCCTTGCGTGCAAGGGACGCCCGCGCCTGTGCGGCCACGGTTTCAGGCAGTTTCGGCCCATATTCCCGCACCAGCGCGGTTGCAAACTCATGCGTCATTTCGGGGTGGTATTGCGTGCACAGCACAGAATCACCAATCGAATAGCTGCCGATAGCGCAGTCTGCGTTGCCGCCCAAGAGCTGCGCGCCGGGGGGCAGTTGCAAGACCTGTTCGGCATGGGCGGCGTAAAGGGCAAGAGATCGCCCTTCAAGTTGGGTGTCGGTCAGGCCAAAGACCCAGCCGCCCGGGTTGGGGCCGACCAGACCGCCCAGCGCCATGGCCACAGCCTGATGGCCAAAACAGGCACCAAAGATCGGCTGGCCTTGGGCAAAAAGACGGCGGATAAGGCCAAAAAGCTGTTCGATCCACGGGTCAGCATCATGCACCGAGGCGGGCGATCCGCCGATGATCCAGCCATCAAACGGCGCATCTGGCGGCGGAAAGACCGAGTCTTTCACCGCATAGACGGTCACCCGCCAATCCGGCCGAACCCCCCGGATCAAGGCGGCGAATTTTTCGCCATCCTTGGGGTGGGCTTGGGCAAAGGCGCTTTCATCTGTGTTGGTCATCAGGACGGCAAGATGCATGATTTCCGACTTTACATATTTATGAACATGTTTAGTATATTTATAAATCGTGCCGAGGCAAGGAGCATCTGATGACCGTTTGGACCCCCATGGATGATGGCCATGCCGATCTGACCAATCACGACAGCTTTCTGGCCGGTGCCCCGCAGAACACCTTTCGCCGGATGCGCGACGAAGACCCGATGTCGTGGACCGAATGGTCTGGCGGCGAAGGATTTTGGTCTGTCACCCGGCACGAGGATATTCTGGCGCTGAATGGGCAGCCTGATCTGTTATCTTCGGCCCGCGGGATTCGGATGGAAGATCAGACCTATGAGGAATATCTGGCCCGCCGCACCTTTCAGGAAACGGACGGGGCCGAGCATATGGGCACGCGGATCAAGGTGGCAAAAGCCTTTTCAAAACCGGTGATCGCACAGTTTGAACCCGTGATCCGCGACATTTGCGCCGATATTCTGGACGAGGTTTTGCCGCGTGGCACCTTTGACGCGACCAAAGAGATCGCGCGGCAACTGCCAATGCGGATGTTGGGACGGATTATTGGCACGCCCGAGGCCGATTTGCCGTGGCTGGTGGAAAAGGGCGATACCCTGATCGCCAACACGGACCCAGATTTCACCAAACATGTTCTGGACAAGATGACGACGGATGAGTTCCGGATGATGCCCTTCAACTCTCCGGCGGGGGCAGAGCTTTTTGTCTATGCCAAGGAGTTGATGGCGAAAAAGGCGGCGTCGGGCGACACCTCGGGGATCTTGCATTTGATCTTGCAGCCCGGGCCAGATGGCACGGTCATGCCAGAACATGAGTTTCGCAATTTCTTCTGCCTGCTTGTGGCCGCGGGAAACGACACGACGCGCTATTCCCTTGCGGCGGGGATTCAGGCCCTGTGCCACCAGCCGGAACTTTTGGGTCAGATGCAGGCCGGGGGCGACATCTGGCAGACAGCGGCCGACGAGATCATTCGGTGGGGGTCGGCCACGACCTATTTCCGGCGCACCGCAACGCGGGATTTCGACATGCACGGCAAGCAGGTCAAGGCAGGGCAAAAAGTGATTTACTGGTGGGCCAGTGGCAACCGGGATGAACGGGCGTTTGATGCGCCGATGCGCGTGAACCTGATGCGCAGCCCGAACAGGCACATGAGCTTTGGCCAAGGCGGCCCGCATGTTTGTCTGGGCATGTGGCTGGCGCGGCTGGAGGTTCGGGTGTTGTTCGAAGAACTTGCCAAACGGATCCGGGGCATCGAACCTGCCGGAGAGCACAAGTTTTTGCGATCAAACTTCATTGGCGGGATAAAGGAATTGCCCGTTAGAGTGGCACTGCAATAGGCGGCCAAGACCGCCACGGGGAGACAAAGATGACCGAGCGCCTGAGAGCGATGTTTTGTGACCATCTGTCGATCATGCGGGGCAAATATCTGCCCCCAGAGAAAATGCGCGATGATGAAAGCCGTTTCGCGCGGCCCACCTTTGCGGTGCAATACGACAAGGATCTGTTGATCGAGGCGCCGGGGACCCTGTGCCTTGAAGGGATCCCCGACATGGCCCTGCGCTGGAAGGGCGACGAGATCAGACAGGGATGGGAGCCGGGGACCAAGGTTGTGCTGGGCGATCTGTACGGCGGGGATGGGGCGCCGGTGCCGATGTGCCCGCGCGGGGCATTGAAGCGGGCGGTTGCAGCCTGGGAGGCGAAGGGGCTGACGCCCAAGGTTGGAATCGAGCTGGAGGCCTATGCCTTTGTGCGCCGCGACGATGGCAGCATCGTGCCTTATGATACGCCGGGCGGGGTGGTTTACGGGACGGGCAATTTCACCGATCCGCGCCGGTTCACGGATGCGATCTGGGCGAAGGCGCAAGAGATTGGCCTGCCGCTGGATCTGATCACGGCGGAATATGACACGCCGCAGTACGAATTCACGCTGAGCTTTGATTCGGCGGTGGGTCATGTCGATACGGTGGTTCTGTTTCGCCAGATGGCGCGCGAGATCGCCTGGGATCACGGGATCTTGTTGAGCTTTCTGCCCAAGCCGATCGTGGGCAAGGGCGGATCGGGGCTGCATGTGAACCTGTCGTTCACAGATCGGAAGGAACACAATGCCCTGGCTCAGGGCGAGCGGGGCGATCCGCGTGGGCTGAGCGATCTGGCGCAGGGGTGCATCGCGGGGTGGATGCAGCATCACAAAGCGATGGCCGGTCTGATGGCGCCGAACGCGCTGTCTTATGCGCGGCTGCAACCGGCAAGCCTGTCTGGCTATTGGTGCAACTGGGGCGGGGACAACCGGAATGTGACGGTGCGCGTCAGTGCGGAAGGCGGCAAGAAGGCCCGGCTGGAACATCGGATGGCGGATGCGGCGGCCAATCCCTATACCGTGGTTGCAACAGTGTTGCAGGCGGCCTTGCTGGGGGTGGAAGGCAAGTATCCCCTGCCGCCAATGGAAACGGGCGATGGATTTACCTGCAACGACGCACCGCACGGCGTCGCCGCCAGTTTGAGTGAGGCGCTGGACGATCTGAGCGCCGATCGGGCCTTGGGCGCGGCCGTGGGGGCCGGTCTGGTGGAGAACCACATCTACATGAAGCGGGCCGAGGTGGAGAAGACCAAGGATCTGACGGGCGACGCGCTGCGCGATTGGTACATCTGGTACATCTGAGGACGGGATATGAAAGCGATTTGGGTGCTGGCCGATGGCCGGAAAATCACTGCAGAGGTGAAGGCCGGCCAAAACCTGATGGAGGCCGCGGTTGGCGCAAATGTGCCGCGCGTGGTCGGGGAATGTGGGGGCAGCCTGTCTTGCGCGACTTGCCATGTGGTGGTGGATGCCGAATGGGCGGCGCGGGCAGGAACGGTTGGCACCTTTGAAGATGCCATGCTGGATGTGGCCGAAGCCGAGCGCCAAGACCGTTCGCGGCTGTCTTGTCAGATCAGGATGACCCCGGATCTGGACGGGATCATCCTGCATGTGCCGCAGCCTTAGGCCGCCAACAGGGCCTTATCTGCTGCCAGCGCCTTTTGTCGTGCCGGGCGGTCCATGCAGCGGGCCACCCAATTCTGGATCACAGGATCATCTGGTGTGTTGCCAAACCATGCATAGGGGGAATGGATCAGCAAATCTGCGGCCGTGAACCGATTGCCCAAAAGCCAAGGCCCGAGATCCAGCGCAGAGCGGATGCGGGCCGTCACCTCGGGGGCGCCGCGAAAGGTGGCGGTCAGCCACGGGTGGCTGATCTTTGCAAAGTCAAAAATCAGGGCCGGTTCCATCACGCCTTGATACCATGTCATCCAAGTCAGGAAACTGCCCCAAGCGGGGGTACCAACGGGCGGGGCCATGTCAGAGGGAAACAACGCCGTCAGATAGACCATGATCGCGCCGCGTTCGGTCAGAACATGGCCATCATGGACAAGGCAGGGCGCCTTTTTCTCTGGATGGGGGTTTGACGGATCCGCTGCGCCCGTGCCTGACATGACGCGCGGGATATCTACGATGCGGATGTCAATCTTGTCGGCAATTCCAATTTCATGGATCAGGGCCACGATGGCGGAGGAACGCGAATTCGGGGCGTGGTAAAGGGCAATCATCAGACTCTCCATTGCGTGTTTCGATGGGGCCTTTATGATCCAACACTCCTGACAGTTTTCGGCAGGAGGATTTCATGCCGCGCGCCGACCGCCTGTTCCGGCTTTTGACCGCCTTGAGACTGTTGCCGCAACCTGTGACGGCGGCCCGTCTTGCCGAGGAAACCGGGGTTTCCGAGCGCACCTTGTACCGCGACATCGACTCGCTGCGTGCGGGTGGCGCCTTGATCGATGGTGCGGCGGGTTTGGGATATACCCTGACCGAAGACCCGGCCCTTCCGCCGCAAATGTTTTCACGGCTGGAGGTGGAGGCGCTTGTACTTGGGCTTTCCCAAGTGCGGCATATGGGCGATTCGGCCCTGTCCAAGGCGGCTGAACAGGCCATGGCGAAGATCACGGCGACCTTGCCAGAGCGGGTCCAGCGACAGGCGGTTCATGCCATCAGCCGGTCTGTCAAATTCACCGCGCGGCCCGCCGTGCCTGCGCATATTTCGATCTTGCGGCAGGCGACATGGGACGAAAACGAAGTTCAAATCCACTACACCGATTTGAATGGTACGCCGTCCGTCCGGCGCATCTGGCCCCTTGCCATCGTTTATTTCGACAACGCGCTGATGTGCATGGGATGGTGCCTTTTGCGGCAGGATTATCGTCGGTTCCATCTGGAGAGGATGATGGACGTTACCTTGACAGGTGCAAGCTTTCGTCCGCGCCGCGTGCCCTTGCTGCGCGAGTATGTTCAGCAGGTGCGCGCGGTCTATCCGACCGCGCAGCAGGCCGGGCTTTAGCGCCCGGCCCCTTGGCCGCATCACAGGGCGGCAAACCCCGCATCCAGCGCGGCGATAATCACCTGAACATCTTCAGAGGTCAGGATCAGGGGTGGGGACAGAATGATGTTGGGGCCTGACACGCGCACCATCGCCCCGGCGCGATAGGCCGCCGCCTGCACCTTGCCCGGATCGGCCTTGGCCGGAGCGGCCTTTGTGGCACGGTCCGAGACCATTTCAATGGCTGTCATCAAACCGTAGCCGCCGCGCACATCGCCGATGCAATCGTATTTGGCCATCAAGGCCTGCACGCCTTTGAACAGTTCTGTTCCGCGTGCGGCCGCGTTGTCTTTGACATTCAGGCGTTTGGTTTCGCTTAGGGTTGCCAAGGCGGCCGCCGCACCGACGGGGTGGCCGGAATAGGTATAGCCGTGGCCGATGGCGGCCTTTCCGGTATCGTCTTTTTCAAAGACGTCGGCCACGCCTTCGGAAATCATGACCGCGCCAAAGGGGAAATAGGCATTGGTGATGGCCTTTGCCGTGCAGGCGAAATCGGGTTTCACGCCCCACAAGCGGCTGCCCGTCCAAGCCCCGGTGCGGCCAAAGGCGGTGATCACCTCATCCGCGATCAGCAAGATGCCGTTCTTGCGGCAGATCTTTTCAACCGCCGGCATGAACGACGGATGCGGCGGAATGACACCGCCGGCGCCCAAGATCGGCTCCATGATGAATGCGGCGATGGTGCCGGCGCCTTGAAAGGCAATCTCGTCCTCCAGCGCCTGCAGGCACAGCTGCGCCAGTTTGGCCGGGTCGCTTTCGCCAAAGGGGTTGCGATAGGTATAGGGGGCCGGAATGTGATAGCATCCCGGCAAGAGTGGTTCGTACATGGTGCGGAAATTGGCATTGCCGTTCACCGAGGCGCCGCCGGTATGGGTACCGTGATAGCCCTTTTTAAGGGACAGGTATTTGACCCTTCCGCCGTCGCCGCGGATCTTGTGGTACTGGCGGGCCAGACGCAGGGCGGTTTCGACGGAATCGCTGCCGCCGCTGGTGAAAAAGGCGCGCGTCAGGCCATCGGGTTCGAAGAAGGTGCGCAACTCTTCGGCCAGTTCGATGACCTGATCGTTGGACGTGCCACGAAAGGTGGAATAATAGGGCAGTCGGTTCAACTGGGCGGCAATGGCGTCTTTCACCGGTTGGGCAGAGTAGCCAAGGTTGACGTTCCAAAGGCCGCCGACGGCGTCAACCGTTTCGTGGCCGTCGATGTCGCGGATGCGCACGCCATGGCCTTCGGTGACAATCACGGGGGGGCTTTTGTGACTGTCCGCGGGGGCCGTCATGGGGTGCCACAAGCTGCGGGCGTTGTTGGCCTTGAGGAAATTTTCGTCTTTCATGTCGGCTCCTGTGCGAGGGTCTCGCTTGCGGTCCAGATCGTGTCGAGGGTGGGCGGCAGGCAACCGCCCCAAAGGGCGATGATCCGGCGCGCGGTGGTGATGAGGGCGGTGCGGATGAGGCGCGATTGTGCCGGGCCGACACGGCTTGCCACGGCCGCGGTAGACAGGGCGCCCGTGCAGCGACCCAACGCGTCGAACAACGGCACGGCGAAAGAGGTGACGTCGGCCTCAAACGTGCCATGGCTTTCGGCAAATCCCTGCCGTTCGATTTGCCCAAGTCTTTGCCGCAGCATGGCCGGGTCGGTTTGCGTCTGCGCCGTCAGGGCGGGCATCGGGCGGGCAAAAACCGCCTCGCGGAAGGTGGGGGGCTGAAAGGTCAGCACGGCAAGGCCGGATGAGGTGGCGTGAAACGGAAAAACGCGCACATCTTCCATCGTGATCTTGCTGGCATGGGCGCTGGAATAGGCATGGGCAAGGGGCCGCAGATCGGTCCCGACCAAAAGGGACAGATGCGCGGTTTCGCCGGTTTGGCGGGCCAAGGCTTGCAGGTCGGGCAGGGCGGCATCGCGCAGGGGGACGTTCGCTTCGCGCAGGGCGGCAAGGCGAAGCAGCGCGGGACCAAGGCGATATTCCTTGCTGGCGTCCACCTGTTCGGCCAATCCGGCGGCGCACAAATCTGCCATCAGCCGAAAGCAGGTAGCCTTGTTCACACCGGCCAGCCTTGCCAAATCCGACAGACCGATCTGCGGCTGGGACCGGGTGAACAGATCCAGAAGGTGCAAGGCTTTGAGAACAGTCGACATGGCCGCCTTTCAAGGGTTCCATTTCAGTTGACAGAAGGGCGCGGGGGCTGTCAAATGAATTTCGAACCAACGGTTCAAATAATAAACCGACTGTGGAGAGATGGATGTCTGCACCCGATCAAGCCGCCATCATGGCCTTTGCCGAGGCAAAGGTTTCCCCCGGACGCCTGTTGATCAACGGCACTTGGATGGAGGGGCAAGCCGGGGAGCGAGATGTCATATCGCCCCTGACCGGTGCATCCCTGACCACGCTGACCCAAGCATCGGCCGCAGATGTGGAGCGGGCTGTCACCTCGGCCCGACAAGCGTTTGAGGATGGCCGCTGGCGCATGATGCCGCCGGCCGGGCGCAAGGCGGTGTTGCACCGTTTGGCCGATCTGATCGACCGGCATGCTGTTGAGTTGGCCGTTTTGGGTGTGCGCGACAATGGCACGGAAATTGCCATGGCGCTGAAAGCCGAACCGGGATCGGCCGCAGGCACCTTTCGGTATTACGCCGAGGCGATTGACAAGGTGAACGGAGAGATTGCCCCAACGGCCGACACCGTTCTGGCCCTGATCCACCGCGAACCCGTCGGCGTGGTGGCCGCAATCGTGCCTTGGAATTTCCCGTTGATGATCGGGTCGTGGAAAATAGCCCCGGCCTTGGCGGCGGGAAATTCGGTGGTGCTGAAGCCTGCAGAAAGCGCCTCTTTGACCTTGTTGCGTCTGGCCGAACTGGCGCTGGAGGCGGGGGTTCCGCCCGGGGTGTTCAATGTGGTCACCGGACCGGGGCGCGTGACGGGCGAGGCATTGGCGCTGTCGATGGATGTTGACGTTCTGGTCTTTACCGGATCGGGCCCTACGGGCCGCCGTTTGCTGACCTATGCGGCGCAATCGAATCTGAAACGCTGCTATCTGGAACTGGGGGGCAAATCGCCCAACATCATCTTTGCCGATGCGCCGGATCTGGGCTTGGCTGCCAAAGCCGCCGCCAGTGCCATTTTCCGCAATGCCGGGCAAGTTTGCGTCGCGGGATCGCGGCTGTTGGTACAAGACGATGTTGCTGATGACGTGATCGCCGGATTGATCAGCGCCACAAAGGCAATGACGCGGGGCAATCCGTTGGATTTGAAAACCCAAATCGGGGCCGTTCATTCTGCCGAGCAACTGGCCGGAAATCTGGGCTTTGTCGCTGATGCCGTGGCGCAAGGGGGTCATATTGCCACGGGCGGCGCGCGCGACATGATAGAAACGGGCGGCTATTTCATGCAGCCCACCGTTGTGACCGGGGTCAAACCGCAAGACCGCCTGTTTCAGGAAGAGGTGTTTGGCCCCGTTCTGTCGGTCACGCGGTTCAGCGACGAAGCAGAGGCGCTGCGTTTGGCCAATGCGTCGACCTTTGGTTTGGCTTCGGGGGTGTGGACGGCAAATCTTTCCCGCGCCCATCGCATGATCCGGGGCATTCGGGCCGGCGTGGTGCATGTGAATACCTATGGCGGGGCGGATGGAACGGTGCCTTTGGGCGGGGTCAAGCAATCTGGCAATGGTCATGACAAGAGCCTTCACGCGCTGGACAAATATACCGATTTGAAAACCGCCTGGATTCAGCTGTGACACCGGGCGTCAGAGCCTAATTTTTTCGCGGGGGTCTGGGGCATGACACCTGCGGTCTGTTCAGCAAAGGAAACGAAGCCATGGGCAACCGCATTCTGATCGTCGGCACCTATGACACCAAGCAGGACGAGTTAAGCTATCTTGCGCAGGTCATCACCGGGCAGGGCGGTGTGGCTTTGACCATGGATGTGTCGGTTCTGGGCGATGCCGAGGGGCCAACCACCTGGACAAAGCATGACGTGGCGCAGGCGGCGGGAAGTTCGATCGCGCAGGCCATTGCCGCCGAGGATGAAAATACAGCCATGCAGATCATGGCGCGGGGCGCGGCGGCCTTGGCGGCGCAAATGCACCGTGAGGGGCAATTTGACGGGGTCTTGGTGCTGGGCGGATCGATGGGCACCGATTTGGCGTTGGATCTGTGCGCGGCCCTGCCCTTGGGCGTGCCCAAATACATCGTCTCGACCGTCAGTTTCAGCCCCATGATCCCGCCCGAGCGGTTGGCGGCGGACACGCAGATGATCTTGTGGGCGGGGGGGCTTTATGGCCTCAATTCG
>CANHLE010000035.1 GCA_947461435.1 Paracoccaceae bacterium
ATATTCGCCATTACGGGACTAGCAAGCGAGCAAGAGCGGGCTGAAGAGGCCGAGCGTATAGCCTCGTGGGCCATGCGGCAGTTCGCCCTAAAAACCGTGGCAAAAGCAGGGATCCGTCTGGCCGACGCTCAAGTTCATTTGGGCGATGCAGACACCGTCGGACTGGTGCCCGCAGAAGACCTTACGCTTCTTATCCCGGCGCTGGCCCATGATGGGCTAAAGGCAGAGGTGATCTATACCGGCCCCGTGTCTGCCCCGATCAGCAAGGGGCAGGAGGTGGCCAAGCTGGTGATCGAACGCCCGGATATGGAACCGGTGGAGGTTCCACTGCTGGCCGAAGCAGACGTTGGGCGCGCAGGGTTCCTCAAACGGTTGAGCGTTGCGGCAAATGATCTGCGCGCCGATTACCTGAGCGGGATCTGATCCTTGGCACCGCGGCTCTTTTTGTCCTTTGAAGGTATTGATGGGTCGGGGAAATCCACCCAAGCGAAGCTTTTGGCGGACAATCTTCGCGCGATGGGGCGCCGTGTTGTCCACACGCGCGAGCCTGGCGGCAGCCCAGGGGCTGAGGATATTCGCCGATTGGTTCTGGAGGGTGCCACCGATCGTTGGTCAACGGAGACAGAGATTTTGCTGTTCACCGCGGCCCGCCGCGACCATATGGAAAAGACAATCCGACCCGCACTTGCGCGCGGCGATGTGGTGATTTGCGATAGATTTGCGGACAGCACACGCATTTATCAGGGAGCCACCCGCGGAGATCTGCGGCCCATGGTGGATCAGTTGCACGCGCTGATGATTGGGCAAGAACCTGACCTGACCATTCTGATCGATATAGACGCGGCCGAAGGATTGGCGCGCGCGATCAGTCGGCCCGGCAAGGAATTGCGATTTGAGGGGATGGGTTTGACCCTTCAGCAAACCGCGCGGGACGGGTTTCTGGCTTTGGCGCAAGCCGAAGAGCGTTTTCGTGTCATTAACGGCGCGCGAGGGGTCGAGGTTGTGCAGGCCGACGTCTTGGCCGCCGTCGTGTCCTATCTGGACACAGCATGAGCGCGGAAGATACAGCCACTGAACCAGATGCCTTGGCTGGCGCGCCCCACCCACGAATGACCGGGGCATTGTTCGGTCAAGCGCGTGCTGAGGCAGACTTCCTTGCAGCTTTTAACACAGCTCGCCTTCATCACGGATGGTTGATCAGTGGGCCGCGCGGTGTGGGCAAGGCCACTTTGGCCTGGAAGATCGCGCGGTTCTTGTTGACCCAACCAGAAGATGATGGCGGTATGTTTGCCCCGCCCAAACCGACCGATCTGAACTCTCCGGCTGAACATCCGGTTTTGCGCCGGACACGGTCATTATCGGAGACACGGCTATTTTTGCTGCGCCCAGGCTATGACGACAAGAAAGAGCGCTGGCAGGACATCATCTCAGTTGATGAAATGCGAAAGATGCGCAGTTTCTTCACGATGAGCGCGGCCGACGGTGGCCGGCGTGTGGCCATCATTGACGCCGTTGATGATATGAATGTGGCCGCGTCCAACGCTCTATTGAAAACTCTGGAAGAACCGCCATCCAAAGTGACTCTCTTGTTGATTTCGCATCAACCAGCAAAGTTGTTACCAACAATCCGATCTCGATGCCGCGAACTGAGGTTGGGACCTTTGGCCGCACCTGATCTGGCTCATTCTCTTTTTCAGGCAGGGGGCGAGGTACCGGCAGGTAAGGAATCCGCTTTGGCTGAACTGGCTGCGGGTTCGGTTGGGACAGCGTTTCGAATGGTGGAGTTGGACGGGCTTGACCTTTATGCGGCGTTAATCCGGCTTTTTGAATCCCTTCCCAGATTGTCCCGCCCGATGGCAATGAAATTAGCAGAGGCCGGATCTGGCAAAGCTGGGCAAGCGCAATTTGACATGATCGTCGGACTTTTGGACCTGTTTTTGGCGCGCATGGCCCGCGCCGGCGCAACAGGTCACCTATCGGCAGAGGCCGCGCCCGGAGAAGCCGCCCTAATCCAGCGCCTCTCACCGGATGCCCGCGCCGCCCGCCAATGGGCGGATCTGGCCCAAAATCTTGGTGTCCGCGCCCGTCGTGGCAAGTCTGTCAATCTTGACCCTTTCGCTTTGCTCATGGATATGGTGTTGAAGATTGAAGAGACCGCCTTGGCACTGGCCTGAGGTTGGATATGCGGCAAGGGGCCCAAGGTGACACTACCTCAGATCGTGGACAGTCATTGCCATTTGGACTTTCCAGAGTTTGACGGCCAACTGCCGGACTTGATTGCGCGCGCGCGCGCATCGGGCGTGACGCGGATGGTGACCATTTGCACCCGATTGCGGCATGAACCGCGCGTTCGGGCCATCGCAGAAGCCTATGACGGCGTCTTTTACGCCGCAGGAACCCATCCTATGTCTGCAGCAGAAGAGCCTATGGCCACCCTCGAGGAATTGGTCAGTCTGGCAAAGCATCCGAAATTCGTGGGCCTTGGCGAAACGGGGCTGGACTATCATTACACGGCCCAAAGTGCCCCGCAGCAGCAAATCAGCCTTCGCATTCACATCGAAGCCGCTCAGGAAACTGGCCTGCCACTGATCATTCATTCGCGGGCAGCCGATGAAGATATGGCGCGCCTGTTGGCCGAAGGCATGGCCAAACGCTCCTATTCCTGTGTGATGCATTGTTTTTCATCTGGGGCGCCTTTGGCCCAAGCCGCATTGGAGATGGGATTTTACCTTTCAATGTCAGGGATTGCGACCTTTCCAAAAAGCTCGGACCTACGAGAGATCTTCGCCTCTGCTCCGTTGAACAGAATACTTCTGGAAACGGACAGCCCCTATCTGTCGCCCGTACCGCATCGCGGCAAGCAGAACGAACCAGCCTTTACCGCTTTCACGGCCAAAACTGGTGCGGCTTTGTTTTCAATAACAGAAGCAGAATTCGCGGCAGCTACGAGCGCAAATTTTGATCGCCTTTTCCCAAAAGCGGCACACATGGCGAAGGCGGCCTGAATGACGCGGATGCAGTTCACAATTCTTGGCTGCGGATCCTCTGGCGGTGTGCCGCGCCTGGGGTTGAATGGGGCGCAATGGGGCGACTGCGACCCCTTGAACGTCAAAAACCGCCGGCGCCGCTGTTCGGTTTTGGTTGAACGCATCACGAAGACCGGGACAACACGTGCCCTTATTGATACATCTCCTGATCTGCACGCTCAGTTAATAGGCGCTAATGTCGGTCAATTGGACGGGGTGGTCTATACGCATTCTCATGCCGACCATGTGCACGGTATCGACGATCTGCGCGCCGTCGTCCTGAATATGCAAGCGCGTCTTCCCGTCTGGGCAGATTCCGTAACGCAAGGAGAGCTGATTGCCCGCTTTGGTTATGCCTTTGTGCAACCTGACGGCTCTCCATATCCGTCTATCCTTGACCTGCGCACGATCGATGGCCCCTTCGAAGTGACTGGACCAGGCGGACCGATTCCCTTTGTGCCTTTCCGCGTCGACCACGGCTCGATGGAAGCCTTGGGATTTCGGATTGGAGATTTGGCTTATTTGCCAGATGTCGTGCGCATCCCCGAAACAGCTTGGCCCCTTTTGTCGGGTCTTCAGATCTGGATCTTGGATGCACTGCGCCGCAAGCCACACCCCACCCATGCGCATCTGGACCTTGCGTTGGAATGGATTGCGAAGATGCACCCAACGCAAGCAATCCTGACCAATATGCACATCGATCTGGACTATGACACCCTGTGCGCCGAGTTGCCGGCGCATGTCCGACCTGCCTTTGACGGGATGACCATAACCATTGATCTTCCGGAATGAGCGCCCTTATTGACGTTATCCTTCCCGTCTTCCTGATCATCGGATTTGGTTATCTGGCCGCCCGCGCGCAGTGGATCAATTATGCAGAAATTGACGGCATAATGCGGTTCGCCCAAGGCTTTGCAGCGCCCGTTTTGTTGTTCAAAAACATCGCAACGATTGACTTGGCAACGGCCTTTCAGCCGGGATTACTGCTGTCCTTTTACATCGGCGCATTTACAGGTTTCGCTTTGGGCTTTTGCGCGGCGCGTTTCGCGTTTGGCCGTCCGTTGCCCGACGCCGTTGCCATTGGCTTTGCCTGTCTGTTTTCGAATTCGCTGCTTTTGGGCGTGCCCATTACCGAACGGGCCTATGGTACCGGTGCGCTTGTCGGAAATTTTGCGATTATCTCGATCCACGCACCAATCATTTATTCCTTTGGAATTGTCCTGATGGAATGGGCACGGGCAAAAGAAACGGGTGGCAGATCTTTAGCTGACCTTACACGGCAAATTCTTAAAGCTGTGGCGACCCAGCCGCTTGTGATGGGCTTGGGAATTGGCTTTTTGGTCAACCTATCCGGATTGATTCAACCCGCGTCTATGACTGCCGCCGTCGCAATGGTTGCAAGTTCCGCAATTCCGACTGCCCTATTTGGCTTGGGCGGCGTTTTGACCCGATACCGACCCGAAGGCGACGCCAAACTTATCGCAACAGTCGTTGCTGCATCGCTGATTTTGCATCCGGCCGTCACCTTTCTGTTGGGGCGTTTTGCCTTTGCACTGGATCTTGCAGCACTAAGATCTTCAACTGTTACGGCAGCCATGCCACCGGGGGTCAACGCCTATATGTTCGCTTTCATGTATGGGGTTGGAAAGCGTATCGCGGCAACCTCCATATTGATAGCGACGGCGCTCAGCATCGTAACCGTATGGATATGGCTTCATATGCTTCCATAGGGTTGAAGCGGCTTTGGCACCGTATAGAACCAAGCCTTAAGAAGGTCGCGGTGGCTCGGAATTGTGTCATCGATCAAAAATCTTAGATATTGGGAACTTCATGTACAAAGCCGCCACGGGTTTAGGCTATCAGTCCTTTTTGGACGATCTTCACCGGGAGAACATGTTTGATTGGTACATGGAAATCGGGTGTAATGAAGGACGCACATTTGCACCCGTTCAATCGAAAACAGTCGCTGTTGATCCCTTCTTTAAATGTGAGACGAATATAATTGGCAAAAAGCCAACTCTCCATGTCTTTCAAGAGGAGTCAGATTCGTTCTTTGCGAGTGGTTTCTTGAATAAAATGGAGATTCGCTTGTCGTTCAGCTTTTTGGATGGCATGCATAAGTTTGACTATCTTCTGCGCGATTTTATAAATGCCGAGGCAAATGCGCACTCGGATGGCGTGATCGCCTTACATGATTGCTGCCCCTTCAACGAAGAAATGACGACCGTCGACATGTCCAATCTACCCAAAGGGGCCTGGACAGGCGATGTCTGGAAGCTATTGCCAATATTGCAAGAATACAGACCCGACTTGAAACTGACTGTCCTTGGTTGTCGGCCAACCGGACTGGTGTTGATCTCAGAACTGGATCCCAAAAGCACCGCACTTGCAGCAGCCTATGACGAGATCATTCAGCGATATGATGGTTTGGAACTGAAGCAATTTGGAACGGATCGCTTTTTCAGTTCTTTTGAGTACGTGGACCCGAAACATTATCAAAAAGCGGGTTACAAAGACTTTGAAAAGGTACGGCTGAACGAGCGCTTGGCAATTCAACCAAGAAAGTATCTTCCACAAGTCTTTGATACCACAATTCCCTTGCGGCATGCGGTGGTTGACGACGCCCTTGTCGTGTCGTTTGTTGCAGATGACCAAAAGACGGTAGGTCGCCAGGCCGGAATTTTCGACAAGGCAGGCAGTTACGTTCCGCTCGGACAATCCTGGAGAACATTTGGCAGAGCCCTGACAATACCACCCAAGGCGGATTACCAGGTTCAGAGCGAAAAGTATTTGCATGGGACTTGGTTGTTCGGAGGCGCAATATATGGACATTTTGGCCATTTTCTTTGCGAGTCAATCTCTCGCCTCTGGGGGCTTGAATTGAAAGACTATCGTCTTGACGGGATAGTGTTTCATCCTGGAATACGCGGCCAGAGCATTGATCATATAACGAGACTGTCAAAGTCATGGTTCGCGATGCTAGAATGTAACCTACCAATTCACTTTTCTGAAGCTCCCGTTCGGGTTGAGAAACTGATCATTCCTGAACAGGGGTTTGGGGTGGAAGATATGGCAGCCGGTCATCCCGACTTCCGCAATTTCATTCGACGTCGTTTGGGAAGTTCTTTGGAAGCAAACGGTCCTGAAAAACTCTACATTTCACGCCGAAATCTAAAATCGGAAATGGGTCGAATTATGGGGGAGCGTTTCCTCGAGGACGCTCTTAAGGCAGAAGGGTATGAAATCTTCCATCCGCAGGAACATTCTGTGGAGTTTCAAATCGCCCGATACAAGGCCGCCAATTGTATTGTGTCTATGGATTGTTCCGCGCTCCATTTGGCCGCTTTTTTTGCCAAGCCAGGCGATAAAGTATCGATTATTGTTCGCAGACCTGGAACGCACTTTACGGCCTATTGCACCCAGTATCAGGGTTTTGCAGCCATTGAACCACTGATCATTAGTCAATTGAAGAGGTTCTACACTAAAGTTGAAGGGGCCCATGCCTTGATGGATCACCGAGGGATAATGGACAAACTCTACACAGAAGTAGACTATCTGGCCATTTGCCAAAACCTTATCGACGGTGGATTCATTTCCGGAAAACCATGGGTCTTTCCAAGCGAAGACGACATAAGGACCGAACTGAGCCGCTATTTCGAAGGCCACGAAGACCGGATGGTCCCACTGGCGCTGTAGGCTTTGAATCGAAGTGGCTTCGCCGAGGGCCACAATTGTGTACGTGAGGGTTCCTGGGGCGGGCGCAACCTGTAACATGTTTCCTTCGCCTTTTGCAGCTATTGGGCGAGTATTCTCTAGATCTTTCTACGCCTTGCTTGGTACCTTTGGCAGCAAGGAGAACCCGATGTCCAAAAGCACTTTCATGGCAGATTTCAATCGTTTTGAAATGGTCCGCCGGAACAGACCCAAATCCTTGGATGTACGAACGGTGCCAATTTGATGGTTTATGACGCGCACAAACCCCTTTCTCACCGTGTTGTGGATGATGCCATGATCGTCGCATTTGGTGGGGGAAAGGCGCGGTCTGTCAGCCGCCCTGCGGGGGTATTTGATGCACAGGGCAACTATATTCCTCTCTCGCAGTGCTGGAGAGATTCGCGCGGGCACACGACATCGCCCTCGGCCCCGCCAAAAGACGAGCAGATCACACAACGTTTGACCGGAACTTGGCTATTTGGCGGCATGCTTTATGCCCATTTTGGGCATTTTTTATGTGAATCTACGTCGCGGTTGTGGGGATTGGACCTTCCGGAAATTGAGTATGATGGTGTGATATTTCATCCCAAGGTTCGGCTGCCCCGGATGTCACGGTTGATCGGTCCAACCAAACCCTGGCTGGCGGTCGCCGGTTGCGATCTGCCAGTGTCCGCGCCCCCAGATCCCGTTCGTGTTGATCGGCTGGTGATCCCCGAGCAAGGCTTCGGCACCGGCGACATGGTTGCGGGGCGGCCCGAATACCGCGATTTCATCCATCGACGGTTTGGACGGTCGGTCAAGGCCTGTGGCGCCGAGAAACTCTACATCTCTCGAAGTCGGCTTTATTCAAAGCGTGGCCGTATTCTGGGCGAACCCTTTTTGGAACGTGCCCTTGCTGCGGAAGGCTATGAAATCTTTCACCCCCAAGAGCACACGATCGAAGAACAGATAGCGCGCTACAAGGCCGCGCGTGTTGTGGTATCGTCCGATTGTTCGGCATTGCACCTGTCGGCCTTGTTTGCAAAGCCGAACGACCGCGTAGCCATTATTGCCCGTCGCCCTGGCCCTACGATCGAGGATTTTCGTGCGCAGTACCACATGTTTTGCGGGTTGGTGCCGGTGTGCATGAGCCATTTGACGGCCGTGCATTCGTTTGAAGGGGCAAAACTCGCGCAGATGTCGGAAGTCTATGCCGAAGTCGACTTTGCCGCGCTCCGCAGCAACCTCGTCAACGCCGGATTTATTGCTGGTAAACCGTGGGATCTTCCCAGCCCTAGCGATTTGCGAGGGGAGTTGCACCAGTATGCAGAGCGGCAAGGCCACGATTTACCAGGGAGGACACTTTAGCCTTTTGCCTTGGCTTCAAAGATAAATCCGAGGAAATTGAGCAGAATCTGGGCCGCGAGGATCGAGGTGGACTGGCTATGATCATAATCCGGTGCCACTTCGACAAGGTCCATGCCGACGATTTCATGCGCTTTGGCGACGGCTTGCAACAATTCTAAAACCTCGTAGTACAAAAAACCGCCATGGCTTGGCGTGCCAGTGCCGGGGGCGATGGACGGGCAGAATCCGTCGATATCAAGCGTTACGTAAACGCGCGCGCCATTGGGAATGCGCGCTGCCACTGCCGCCGGCCCCATCGCACGGAATTGGCGGACAGACAAAATGTCAGACCCCATAGACCGCGCAGCTTCGTACCCTTCGCGCGCCGTGGATGAAACATTTCGAATTCCCACTTGCGTCATACCGCTGACATGTTCTTTTTCGGCCGCACGGCGCATCGGGCTTCCATGGCCGACACGCACACCATGCCGTTCATCGACAAAATCCAGATGCGCGTCAATTTGCAGAATATGAATAGGGCCTTGATCAGCAAAGGCCTCGATGCAGGGGATGTTCACCGAATGGTCGCCCCCAATCACGACTGGCAATGCACCCGATTTCAAGATCGCCTCGACACCTGTTCGGATATTGGCATGGCTTTTGGCCGTATCGGTATGCACGATATCTGCATCGCCGATGTCTACGATACGCACCGTAGACGGCAAATAAGTGCAGTCATCTTCATGGTCATAGGCCCCCGCATGCCCAAAACTGAAGAGTGTTGATGCCTCGCGTACGGATCTTGGCCCAAAGCGCGCACCGGCGCGAAACTGGGTCCCAAAATCGAAAGGTGCGCCCATCACGGCGACGTCTGCGTTGATGGCCGACCAATCGGCAACATATGGTCTTTTCCCAAAGGTTGCGATGCCCACAAAGGGCAGGTCCAAGCGACCGCTGTCATATGAGTTTGCCATCTGATTATTGCGGGCTGACGCCGCGCAACCGCTCGGAACGGCGTCGCAGAAGTTCAAGAGTGGTCAATAAAAGGATCGAGATGATCACAAGAATGGTCGCCACTGCCAGAATGGCGGGGCTAATCGCCTCTCGTATTCCATTCCACATCTGACGTGGAATGGTCTGTTGATCCGGTCCGGCAATGAACAAAACTGCAACGACTTCATCAAACGAGGTGACAAAGGCAAAGAGTGCACCCGAGATGACGCCGGGCAAGATCAAGGGCAAGATCACCTTGAAGAAAGTTACACGCGGATTGGCCCCCAAACTGGCCGATGCCCGGATCAAGGACTGGTCGAAACCAGACAGGGTAGCCGTCACTGTGATGATTACAAACGGAATGCCGAGGGTGGCATGGGCCATGACGATGCCCACATAGGTTGCGGTCAGGCGACCACAATCAAGGCCGATCAATCCGCAGGGGCTCGAATAAAAGAAGAACAAGCCCGTTGCAATAATGATGATGGGTACGATCATCGGGCTGATCAAGATTGCCATGATCACCCGCCGATACGGCATTTCCGGGCGCGACAGACCCAATGCGGCCAATGTTCCCAGACAGGTTGCCAAGATCGTCGACCAAAACCCAATGATAACCGAATTCTTGGCTGCCTTGACCCACGTGGCATTTGCCCAAACATCAGACCACCAGACCCCGTCACGCAGCGCCTCTGGTGCTTGCATACCGTCCGTCAACAGATTGTCATACCAGCGCAGCGAATACCCTTCAGGATCTAATGCGAGCATCTTTGCTGTGAAGGTAAAATAGGGCTCCACGTTGAAGGACAGCGGCAGGACCACCAAAATGGGGGCCACCAGGAACACAAATATCGCAGTGCAGATCGCAATGTACGCATAGTGCCAAATGCGTTCCAGAGGGCTTGCATAAACGGGAAGGGCCATGTCGCTCTCCTTAACCCAGCTTCAGATTGTCGATGCCGATCAGGCGGTCATAGAGCCAATACAGGACCAAGACACCCGCCAGAAGCATGGCCGAAAGCGCCGCGGCCAAGGACCAGTTTGATTTGTCCATGTGGAAGTCGATGAAGTTTGAAATCAATTGCCCATCTGCCCCCCCTACAAGCGCTGGGGTGATATAGTAGCCGACAGCAAGAATGAACACGAGCAAGGCCCCGGCCCCGATGCCGGGCAAGGTTTGCGGCAAATAGATGCGCCGAAATGTCGTCCAGCTTGTGGCCCCCAAAGAGCGCGCGGCGCGGGCATAGCTGGGCGGAATGGTTTTCATCACGGAATAAAGTGGCAAGATCATGAAGGGCAACAATACATGAGTCATGACAATGATCGTACCGGCTTGATTGTACATCATCGCCAGTCGTCCATCGTCGCCAATGACGCCAAGCCAAACCAAAAGGTCATTGACGATCCCTTGGCCTTGCAAGACCACAATCCAACTTGTGGTACGAACCAAAAGCGAGGTCCAGAACGGCAACAGCACGCAGATCATCAAAAGGTTTGCTTTCGACATCGGCAAAACGGCCAGAAGATGCGCCACCGGAAAGGCAAGCACCAGACAGGTCAACGTGATGAGACCTGACAAAAGGAAGGTTTTGACGAAGAGATAGATGTATATTCGGGTATTTTCAGGCACTTTTTGAATGCTTCCATCCGACGCTCTCTCAAGATCCAGAGAAATCAGATAAAAATCCAACGTGTAGGCCGACGAGGCAGACCGCAGCGCCTCCCATACGTCAGGAGAGTCCCATTTCTTGTCCAAGGCAATAAATGCCTCTTTGAAAGGAGGGGCCAATTTGTCAGCCGAGCGTGCAGTCGAGGTAAACAAGGATCGGGTTTCGGGCAGGGTATAGTTTACGCGCGTGCCCGCTATTCCGGCAGTCTTGTTGGCCTTCATGGCCTTGAAATCAGCGGCCAAGGCCGCGTAGGCCGCTTCGTCCGGCGGGGTGCCTGCCGGTGTCGCATCGAACCATGCCTTAAGCATGGGAGCGTTGGCGGACAAACCATCGTGATATACCGAGCGATGCAGCATTTGCCCAATTGGGACGATAAACGTCAAGACGATGAAGAGGAGCAAGGGGGCGACCAAAAGGAAAGCCCTGCGTTTAGCGCGCGCTTGAGCCGCACCAAGAGCGGCCTTGAGAGGGCGACCGTCAGCGGTTGTCAGCAGGTCAAGGGCAACGGCCTCGGTCATCTCAGGTCAACTCTTTTCAGAAGATAAGGGAATTGAGGGGCCCCAAAGGGCCCCTCAGCACGCCAAGGGCGTGATTAGTTTGCGGCCAGCCAAGCGTTGAAGCGCTCATTCAACTCGGCATCCTTGTCGACCCAGAACTCGAAGGACGAGCCAAGGGCGTTGGTCAGGTTTTCGGCAGCGGTCGGCAAGTTCGGAGCCATAACCGTGGTGCCGTCCTTGTAGATCAACTCTTCCAACATAGCCGACTTACGCGCCGGACCATAAGAGATTTGCTGAGCCTGAGCCCGCAGACCATCGGTCGATGTGGCATAGGCGATGAACTGCAAAGCAGCATCCTTGTTCGGAGCGCCCTTCGGCACTACGTACATTTCGTTCTCATAGATCTGTCCATCCCAGACGATCTTGAACGGCTTGCCTTCTCCGACAGCGGCGTTGAAGATACGACCATTGTAGGCAGAGGTCATCACCACTTCGCCGTCAGCCAACAGCTGCGGAGGCTGCGCGCCAGCTTCCCACCAGACGACTTCGGATTTGATGGTGTCCAGTTTCGCAAAAGCCTTGTCCACACCTTCGGGCGTGCCAAGCGTTGCGTAAACATCGGCCGGTGCAACACCGTCTGCCATCAAAGCGAATTCAAGAACGGCTTTTGCGCCCTTGTGCAGGCCGCGCTTGCCGGGGAATTTGGCAAGATCAAAGAAATCGGCGGCCGTGGTCGGGCCTTCAGCCAATTTCGTCGTGTCATAGGCGAAAACGGTTGCCCAGATGTCGGTTGACACGCCGCAATCCGTGACGGCTCCTGCAAGGAAGTCATCGGCAGCGGGCGTACCGTCGGACCCTGCGGGCAAGGTTGCCACGTCGATCGGCTCCAGCAAGCCTTCGTCGCACAGACGGATGGCATCTGCATATTCCACCGAAGCCACGTCGATCGTTACGTTGCCGGCTTCGACCATGGCTTTGATCGGGGTGGCTGGGTTGTCACTGTCAACCATGACGGTCGCGATACCGGTGGTGGCAGCAAAAGGCTTTACGTGGGCTTCGGTCTGGGCCGCGCCATAAGCGCCACCCCAAGACATCACCGTCACATCTGCCGAAGCCGAGAAGGCAACAGCGGTCAGCGCAGTGGTCAGTACGAGCAGTTTTTTCATTGATAGCTCCCTGGTTAAATTGGCAGTCATTTTCCGCCCCTCTGCAGATTGGGCGGCCCCTTTGGGGGATTACATCGGATCAAGGGCACGGGCATCTTGGGGATGCCAGCCAACCTTTATCGTCTGTCCCGGACTAAGGCGCGTTTGCCCCAGCGTATTTCGCATTTTCATCACGAAGTCTTCGGATCCAGCAACACGCAACCGTGCACGCAGAATATCGCCCATATAAATGACCTCCAGAACCTCGGCCCCGATGGTATGGGCGCCCGGTGGCATCATATCGGGTTTGAATTCAACGCGCTCTGGCCGAATCGAAACCAAGGTTTTCTGCCCCTTTTCCCGAACGTTCACGGGGGTCGCATCTATCAGTTCGCCTGTCGCCAGACGAACAAGGGCTTTGTCGCCGGACAATTCTTCGATCGTACCCAGAAGTTTATTATTCTCGCCAATGAACTGTGCGACAAAAGAATTATCCGGCCGTTCGTACAAATCGGCGGGAGACGCCAGCTGTTGTATCCGCCCATCATTGAAGACGGCAATGCGGTCTGACATTGTCAGCGCTTCGCCCTGATCATGGGTGACATAAACAACCGTGATTCCCAGACTTTCGTGCAAGTGCTTGATTTCAAACTGCATGTGTTCACGCAGCTGTTTATCAAGCGCGCCAAGGGGTTCATCCATCAGCACGAGTGCGGGATCGAAGACCAAAGCGCGCGCCAAGGCGATCCGCTGCTGCTGACCACCCGAAAGTTGCGCCGGACGCCGATTGGCAAAGGCCCCCATCTGAACCATGTCCAAGGCGCGAGTGATCTTGGTTTCGCGCTCTGATTTGCCCATGCCGCGCACTTCCAAAGGAAATGCCAAGTTTTCGCCGACGGTCATGTGCGGAAAAAGGGCATAGTTTTGAAAAACCATACCAATACCGCGTTTGTGCGGCGGGGTTTGGTTGATATTCACGCCGTCCAACTTGATTTCGCCATTTGTGGCGGTCTCAAATCCTGCCAGCATCATAAGACATGTGGTTTTGCCAGAGCCTGACGGTCCAAGCATGGTCAGGAACTCGCCTTTGGCGATGGACAGATTGAGATCTTTGACGACCAACTGAATGCCGTCGTAGCTTTTTTGCACATGTTCAAAAGCTACAAAGGCCTGGTTAGGGCTGGTCATTCCACGTCATCTCCCGGCGGTGGCACGTTCTGTGCCTTTTCTTTGTGCGACATAAACGGATGATTAGGCCAAGCGCAATTCACATTCCAAGTCTTGACGCTATTTCCGATCGTTGCCGCCATTCGCGGAATTTTGCGCCATGTTTCGGCAGATTGCGCCAGTTTAATATGCAAGTGCGAGGATTTTCGACGACAAAGATAGAAATTTCACCGATCAAACGATTCTTTGCGGTGATCTTTCAAGATTAAAATGCGCCTGCCGCATCGCGGGTGAACAAAAGGCGCGTTTCATTCCCACTCAAGATGGGCCGGACGGCCGGACCATAAAGATCCGTTAGGACGGCGCCATTCGCTCGATGACGCCCAGACAGCCCTGCAATAGTGCGGGCCAATGAAACTCTTTGTTCAGGCAAAAGGGCCGACATCGTTTGGGTGCCCGGATAAAGACTTTCGGCCCGTGCATTGCCCTCAACCCGCAGCAATTCGTGGCTGGGCAAAAGCAAATGGTGATAGGTGATCTGGCGCACGCCCCGAGCGATGCGCACGCCAGGAACTTGTCCGACCAGATGCCTGGCGCGGACAAGCCCATTGTCGCCGAAGGCAACGGCATGCTGAGGTGACAGCCGCATCGGACGTTGATTGCCAATCGCATAGGCAGGAAAATGTACTGGCCGATCCTGCGGCCGGCGGTCCAAATCTGCGTGGCCCAGACTGCGCTTGGCGTGCCAAAGTATGGGCGTGGAAGCACCTTCGGCAGTCAGCACGTCGTCGCCAACTGACAGCAATTCAATCGGTCTCGGACCCTGTGGCGTTTCAATCCAGGTTCCCGCCGCAAAGCAGGGAATGCCCATGGAATGCAACATACCCGGGGCGGCCACATCTTGAGCACTTAGTCCCTGAAGAATGAGGGACTCGCCGCCCGGAAAAGACAAAAGAGCATTGCCAGAGCCATCATCAAAAACGATGACATCCCAAGCCTTTATTGGGGTTCCTTCCGACGTCTGCAAAGCAGATACATCCAGTTGGTCCGCCGTTTGCCCCCCCGAGACCGACATGTTGAAGTCAGTGATTTGATCACCGCTGTCAGCAAAAGTCAGCTGGAAGGTGTCGTTCCCAAGGCCTCCGCTTAGCGTGTCGACGCCTAAACCGCCCTTTAGGGTGTCATTCCCGTCCTCACCAAGGACAGTATCTTTTCCGCTTCCGCCAACGATCGAATCGTCGCCGTCGTAACCGGCCAGTGAATGGTCTGTCCGGCTGGCGCTGGCATCGATGGAATCATTTCCGTATCCCCCCCAAACATCTTCTGTTTCATAGAAGACTGACGTGCCGCCAGAAGGGGTGCTGCTGGACATTGTGCCCGATTCATCCCCAAGGAAGGTAACCGTAACGGCCTCAAGATTATCGATATAAAGCATGTCGCGGTCCAACCCATTGGGGTCTTCGCCGCCGTAAAAGGTGGTATCTCCATCGCCAGTGGCCGTGCGCAAGCTGTCACTTCCGGTCCCACCGAAAACCGAATCTGCGCCGCCGCCGCTGTTAAGAAAATCATCACCTTCGTCCCCGTAGATCAGGTCACTTCCGGCACCCCCGTCGAGGTAGTCATTGCCGCCATTGCCCTGAATCGTATCGCTGTCATCCCCGCCATAAAGCGAGTCGCCATCGTCACCGCCTTTCAAGCCGTCTCGGCCCGAACCGCCATACAAAAGATCGCGGCCTGCCTCGCCCATAAGGGTATCATCGCCTTCGTCGCCGGCTAAAGTATCCGCACCATCGCCCCCCAAAGCCGAGTCATTGCCGGTTCCGGCCTGCAAAAGATCGTTTCCCGCCCCGCCAGACACCGTGTCATTTCCGCTGTCCGCGACCAATTGGTCGTCACCGTCCCCGCCGATCAGACTGTCGTTGCCACGCCCGCCATAAACCAGATCGTTTCCAGCCATGCCCGACAAGGTTTCGTCGGTCGTTGATCCGGTCAAAGTATCGCCAAAAGCGGAGCCGATGACTTGTTCAAACTCGGTGAGGGAATCGCCGTCTGCGTCCCCTCCTGTACCGGTCGACGTGTCGAGATTTACAGAAACACCGCTGGCCGAATTGGAGTAATCCGCCGCATCGATCCCTGCGCCACCTTGCAGAACGTCCGCCCCGGCCCCGCCTTGAAGTGTGTCCTTGCCCTCGCCGCCAATCAGGACATCATTCCCGGACCCACCCAAGACAAAGTCGTCGCCAGCTCCGGCCTCGATCCTGTTGGCACCGGTATCCCCGACCAAACTGTCATTAAACGCGGACCCCGAAAGGTTTTCGATCCCGCTCAGCGTGTCGTTGGCGGCCTCCCAATAGCCAAGCCCGCTTGACAGATCGAGATAAACCGCCCCAGCGGAAGCCGAGTAGTCGGCTGTATCCGTGCCGGTCCCCCCGTCAAGCAGGTCTGCCCCGCTTCCACCCGTGAGCGTGTCATTGCCGCCTCCGCCAAAAAGGCTGTCATTCCCTGCATTTCCACTGATTTGATCATTGCCGTCGCCGCCCAAAAGTCGGTTGTCGTCGTTGCCGCCCGTCAGGATGTCATTGTACGCCGACCCCGTAACATTCTCGATCCCGGCCAGCGTATCACCTTGCGCATCGCCGCCGACACCAAGACCCGACAAGAGGTTGACCGTAACCCCCGCGGTCGACGAGACATAATCAGCCGTATCTGTTCCGCTGCCACCATCCAGCGAATCCGCACCAGCCCCGCCTTGCAAGGTGTCGCTCTCGGTTCCTCCGAAAAGCCGGTCGTTTCCGTCACCGCCTTGCAAGGTGTCGTTGCCGGCTTCGCCCGTCAGCGTGTCATTATTTGACCCACCAGACAGAAGATCAGCACCGTCGCCCCCATAAAGTTCATCATTGGTATTGGCCCCCGTGATCGTGTCATCACCGCCATCGCCATACAGTTTATCGCCATAGCCCGGGTCTTCAGCGGACGAGGTGATGACGTCGTTGCCTGCGCCACCATAAACGGTGTCGGAGGATTGCGTGACAGTAATCGTGTCATTTCCAATGCCACCATAGACCAGATCAGTGTCTGAAGGCCCTTGGCCAGACCCGACAAAAACGTCATTTCCATCACCAAGATCAATCGTATCTGCGCCGCCGCCCACAGTATTTCCGACGGATTCGTCAGTGATCCAGTCGTTCCCCGTGCCGCCAAAAAGCGCATCATTCCCATAGCCGCCGAACAAACTGTCGCTGCCTTGGCCGCCATAAAGACTGTCGTTTCCATCACCGCCGTACAGGGTATTCTGTCCAGATCCGCCTGTTACACTGTCAGATCCGCCGCCGCCGACAACCTCGGAACCCAACGTGTCATTGCCGCCATTGAAGGTGTCATTGAAGGCGGTCAGATTGAAGCGCTCGATCTCGGTGAAACTGCCGGAAGAACCGCCGAAAAGCACTGTGCCGTTACCAGTAGACGTGAGCGAAACCGAAACGCCGGCCGTTCCTGTCGACATATCAAGCGTATCAAAGTCATCGCCGCCCGATCCACCATCGACGACGTCATTAATTCCCATAGAAAGGACATCGCGGCCATCGCCGCCAAAAAGGCTATCAGATCCGCTGCTGGCCCCGATATCATTGGTGATCGTATCATTGCCGGCGCCGCCATAGGCAAGATCACTGGCGTTGACGGTGCCAAGCATGAGGCTGTCATTCCCAGAATCGCCGTAAAGATAGACCGAACTGCCTGCCCCCGTTGCGTTCAAAGTGTCGTTTGCAATCGTCCCCCCGACGCCTTCGATTTGCGAAAAAGAGCCGCTTCCGGTTGTTCCTTGAAAGGCATAGGTCCCTGTTTCGCTGCCGGTATAGGTGACATTTACACCAAGGGTAGAGGACCAATTGCTAAAATAGACGGCGTCAAAATCGCCCGCCCCTTCACCGCCAAAGATGGTATCGCCTTGATGATCATCCGTAATGGCGAAAATATCATTGCCATTCCCGCCATAAAGAACATCGTTTCCTGACTGTCCTGACAGCCAGTCATCACCGTCAGCGCCGTAAACCGTGTCGTTGCCAGATCCGCCGATAATGGTATCGTTTCCCAGCCCACCGTCGATTGTGTCATCGCCGGAATCGTCAATCGACCAGTCTCCAAAACTGTCGTTTCCGTCGCCCAATTGTACGGAATCGTTCCCCGAACCGGCATAGACAGTGTCATTGCCTGCACCACCAAAGATACTGTCGCGATCCGCACCACCGAAAATCTGATCATTGCCGGAATCACCTGTCAGGGAGTCGTTGCCCGCATCGCCTGACAATGTGTCGTCGCCGAACATGCCCATGACGGTATCGTCGCCAAGCCCTCCTGACAGCGAATCCCCGGTTCCATTCAAGCCGTAATTCAAACTTTGACTTGTCGCGGTTACTGTAACGGCATCAAGATAATAGCCGCCGGGCCCTTGAAGGACAAAACTGTGCCCGACATAGGTGGCCTGGACATAACTTTGGCCGGCCGACAAGGTTGTATAGTAGACTGCAGTCCCGAATTGGTTGATCCAGTAGACGTCAATCGGGGCATCAGCCGAATTGGTGATCGTCAGATTGGCGGCTGTGAACCCGCCGGAGGCATAGGAGGAGATGTTCTGAATGAACAGACCATCGCCGCCCACCCAGTCGTTCCCGGCATCGCCAGACAGCGTATCTCGCCCTTCGCCGCCCCCGATGGTATCCACACCATCGCCGCCGATGATCGTGTCGTTCCCGGCTTCGGATGAAAGGGTATCATTCCCCGCGCCGCCATCGAGCGAATCATTGCCTGTACCGCCATAGACGATGTCATTGCCGTCGCCAGCGCCAAGCGTGTCATTGCCGCCCCCGCCGAACATCGAGTCATTCGATGTGCCGCCATAAAGCGTCGAGTTATCGCCACTGTTTCCTGTGAATGTTGGCAATTATGTCCCCTGTTTGAAGGCAAATCGGCAAGCCGAGACGCCACTGTCAGGGACAGGAAAACTTCTGAAAAGGCGTGGTTCTGACAGTTGCACCTCATTACCCTTCGACGATGTGACGAAGGGTAAATTTACCAGCCAGCGCATAACTCAAAGTTAAGCATCAATTTCTAAACAATAGATTTGGTTTGAATACCTTTAGTGCCAAGCGATCCAAACGCTCAAGCACCCTAGCTGGATTGGTGCGGATGAAAGGACTCGAACCTTCACTCCGGTTAAGGAACAGCGACCTCAACGCTGCGCGTCTACCAATTCCGCCACATCCGCACTGATCCAGCTTAGGTGGGCGTTGTGTAGCGGGACATCTTCCCGAAGAAAAGAGGGATTCTGCGCCGTTTGGCCCTTACCATTGCAATCTCAGACTGCCCGCGCCATTTGTTGACAACTTAGATTGGGGGTGCGCGTGCAACAGGTCGAATGGAAACTCTTGCCCGGTTTATCCCCTTACGCGGAAACGCTTGCCGCAATGGAAGCCCGCGCCGAGGCCATTCACCGTGGGGAGTTGCCCGAGGCGATCTGGTTGGTCGAACACCCCCCGCTGTACACGGCAGGAACTTCCTCAAATTCAAAAGATTTGGTGGACCCTGCACGATTTCCGGTCTTCGTGGCGGGCCGCGGCGGACAATACACCTATCACGGACCGGGCCAGCGCGTGATATACGTTATGCTTGATGTGGCGGCACGGGGCCGCGACGTTCGCTGCTTTGTCCGCCAACTGGAAAACTGGGTCATCGCGACCTTGGCCGAGTTCAATGTGGTTGGTGAAATCCGTCCGGGCCGGGTTGGTGTTTGGGTAACACGTCCTGACCGGCCGCGCGCGGATGACGGAACGCTGTCCGAAGACAAGGTTGCAGCCATCGGGATCAAGCTGCGCCGGTGGATCAGCTTTCATGGAATTTCGATCAATGTCGAACCTGAATTGGAGCATTTTTCGGGAATTGTCCCCTGCGGTATCCGGGATCGTGGGGTGACCAGCCTCGTTGACTTGGGGCTTCCCGTCAGCATGGACGATCTGGATGCAGCATTGCGCCGAACCTTTGAAACAACCTTTTCAACCTCGGCGTGCCCTTTGTGACTGAACCGAGGTTGTACGTGTGACAAATCCGGGCCTTCAGAAATCAGCTCTAAACAGCTGTTTTCACTGCATTTTTTCAACTCTATGCAGAGCTATTCTTCAGTAAAAATTGGATTCAGCGTTCGTTAAATATTGTACCCTGCGTGTTTTCCTGGCCTTCATAACCGGTCAATCTTTTGGAGATACGAAGTCGCTATCGCATTGAGACGCTGCATTGGGGATGTCGGAACTGGTTTATCAGTCTATTGGCGCCGCAGGGAAACCGAAGTTGACCGCACGGATAAGACGCACAGTTGCGGCACTGAGACGCGGGGAAAAGTTGATTTGCATCAAAGTCGGAGATTGCTCTGGCCACGCGTCCAAACTAAAGACATCTACAAGCTTGTCAGGCATCCTCTGGCCGGCATTTTTGTAACGACAACGGGAGACGCCAATGGCCGACGCAGCCATCCATGGCCACGACCATGACACTCGTGGGTTCTTTACCCGCTGGTTCATGTCAACAAACCATAAGGACATCGGTATTTTGTACCTCTTCGTATCAGGCCTCGTTGGCCTGATATCGGTGACGTTCACGGTCTACATGCGACTGGAACTGATGGAGCCGGGTGTTCAGTACATGTGCCAAGAGGGTGCACGTTTTATTGCTGATTCATCTGCCACCTGCACACCAAACGGTCATCTTTGGAATGTGTTGATCACCTATCATGGTGTTCTGATGATGTTCTTTGTCGTTATCCCCGGTCTTTTCGGCGGGTTCGGCAACTACTTCATGCCGTTGCAAATCGGCGCACCGGACATGGCATTTCCGCGGATGAACAACCTGTCCTTCTGGATGTTCGTTGCCGGGGTTTCGCTGGGTGTCGCCTCAATGCTGGCACCGGGCGGCGGCGGTGATCTTGGGTCGGGCGCAGGCGTTGGCTGGGTCTTGTACCCGCCGCTGACCACGACCGCCGAAGGCGGGTATGCCATGGATCTTGCGATTTTCGCGGTTCACTTGTCCGGCGCATCGTCAATCTTGGGCGCGATCAACATGATCACGACCTTCTTGAACATGCGCACCCCGGGCATGACAATGCACAAGGTGCCGCTGTTTGGCTGGTCAATCTTTGTAACCGCATGGTTGATCTTGCTGGCGCTTCCTGTGCTGGCTGGCGCGATCACAATGTTGCTGACAGACCGTAACTTTGGGACCACCTTCTTCACCCCTTCGGGCGGCGGGGATCCGATCCTTTATCAGCACATCTTGTGGTTCTTTGGCCACCCGGAAGTTTACATCATCGTCATACCGGCCTTCGGGATCATTTCGCAGGTCATTTCGACCTTCTCGAAAAAGCCGATCTTTGGCTACCTGCCGATGGTCTATGCCATGGTGGCAATTGGTGTGCTGGGCTTTGTCGTCTGGGCGCACCACATGTACACGGTTGGCTTGTCGCTGACGCAGCAATCGTACTTCATGCTCGCAACAATGGTCATCGCGGTGCCAACTGGCATCAAGGTGTTCTCGTGGATTGCGACCATGTGGGGCGGTTCGATCGAATTCAAGACACCCATGCTTTGGGCGATGGGGTTCTTGTTCCTGTTCACCGTTGGCGGCGTGACGGGTATCGTCTTGTCGCAAGCCCCAGTCGACCGCGCTTATCACGATACCTACTACGTGGTCGCGCACTTTCACTATGTGATGTCGCTGGGTGCCGTATTTGGCATCTTTGCTGGGGTCTATTTCTGGATCGGCAAAATGTCGGGCCGTCAATATCCTGAATGGGCCGGAAAGGTGCATTTCTGGGCAATGTTCATTGGCGCAAACCTGACATTCTTCCCCCAGCACTTCCTGGGCCGTCAGGGCATGCCTCGCCGATACATCGACTACCCAGAAGCGTTTGCCTACTGGAACTGGTTCTCATCGATGGGCGCGTTCTTGTCCTTCGCCTCGTTCCTGTTCTTTATCGGTATCGTTTTCTACACCCTGTTCTTCGGCAAAAAGATCACCGAGAACAACTACTGGAACGAGTACGCCGATACGTTGGAATGGTCCCTGCCCTGCCCGCCGCCCGAACATACCTTCGAGCAGCTGCCAAAGCAGTCTGACTGGGATCACAGCCGCGCCCACTAAGTGGTTGAAGGATTTGAAGGCCCCGAGCGATCCTCGGGGCCTTTTGTTTTTTTCGCTTCGCGCCCGCCTTGGTGTCTCACAGGGCTCCGACCTTGAATCGTTGTCAGTCTAAGCTGGTTGAATAGCATGCCCTATCATTGGCTCCCCCCAACGCCGGACGGCGTCATTGAACTGCGCCTATGGCCGCATCGGTCGCTTTCGCGGCGCGGATTTGTGTTATTTATAGGGGCCACATCTGTCTTGACCGCCATCCCCTTGGTGGGACTGATCGGACAAAAGGTCTTGTGGGGCATCCTGCCATTTTTGGTGATTGCCGTTTCTGGCATATGGTTTGCCCTGCGAAAGTCAGAGCGTGATCTCGACATTCTCGAGGTTCTGAAAATCACCGATACCAACGCCGTCCTCAATCGCACGGGCCCCCACGGCCGCGAGCAAACCTGGGAGGCAAATGTGCACTGGGTTTTACCCGTTCTACACCCGACAGGAGGGCCGGTGTTGCAATACCTGACCCTGCGCGGCGGCCCGCGCGAAGTCGAGCTGGGTTCATTTCTGACACCGATGGAAAGGCAGGCTCTAAACTCAGACCTGCAGCGCCACCTTCGTAAACGATAGACGAAGTCGATGGAACCTTAGGCCAGACGTGCCTTGATCAGCGCCCCAACAGCACCAAAATCCATCTGCCCCGCAAATTTACCCTTCAAGACGCCCATGACTTTGCCCATATCCTTGACCGAGGTCGCCCCCACCTCGGAAATCGCGGCCACCACAGCATTCTCGACCTCGCCCGCATCAAGTTGCTTGGGTAAGAACTCCTCGATCACTTTAACTTCGTTTAGTTCCTTGTCGGCCAACTCTTGTCGGCCACCTTGTACGTAGACCTTCGACGCATCCTGACGCTGTTTGATCATCTTGCCAAACAGCCCCATAAGATCTGCATCTGCAACCGGCCCATCGTTGCCTTCGCCGCGTGCTGCGATATCGCGATCTTTGATCGCTGACGACATCATGCGCAGCGTGCTCAATCGCTCTGCCTCGCGCGCCTTCATGGCGTCTTTTGTGGCACTCATCAGCTTGTCCCGGATCGACATACAGGCCTCCTTTTCGGTCTTGCGCGACCATAGACCGAAGTCGCGAATAATTCAACCATGACTGGAAATATCAACTTGTTGATATCATTGATTATTCCTTTTCCAAACAGGGCCTTGACCCCAGCTTCCCCTACCCGTAGTTTCCGGCAAATTTGCCGAAATGGAGTCGACCCATGCCCGCACAAGACAAGCCTACCGCCTGCCTCGTTCTGGCTGATGGTTCGATATTTTACGGAAAGGGCTTCGGGGCGACGGGTGTAACGGTGGCGGAGTTGGTGTTCAACACCGCCATGACCGGATATCAGGAAATATTGACCGATCCCTCGTATGCCGGTCAGGTGGTGACCTTCACGTTTCCCCATATCGGTAACACGGGTATCACCGCCGAAGACGACGAAACCGCAACCCCTGCGGCTGCTGGGATGGTCGTGAAATGGGATCCGACGGAGCCATCAAACTGGCGATCAACAGGTGAATTGACGGCCTGGCTCAAAAAGATTGGCCGCATCGGGATTGGCGGTATCGATACGCGCCGTTTGACCCGCGCCATCCGGCAACAAGGTGCGCCGCATGTAACCATCGCCCATGATCCCTCCGGCAAATTCGATATTGAAAAGCTCGTGGGTCAAGCCCGTGCTTGGAAAGGTCTAATCGGGTTGGATCTGGCAAAGGATGTAACCTGCGCCCAAAGCTATACCTGGAATGAAGTGCGCTGGGCCTGGCCAGAGGGTTACACAAAGCGCGCAGCGGGCAGTTTCAAAGTTGTTGCGGTAGATTTTGGTGCCAAGCGAAACATTTTGCGGTGCCTTGCTTCGGTCGGATGTGATGTTACCGTGCTGCCAGCAAACGCCACTGCCGAAGATGTTTTGGCCCACGAGCCAGACGGCGTTTTTCTATCCAATGGCCCCGGCGATCCTGCCGCAACCGGCGTTTACGCGGTTCCGATGATTCAAGGTGTCCTAAAGGCAGATCTGCCGCTTTTCGGTATTTGTCTTGGCCACCAGATGCTTGCCTTGGCGCTAGGCGCAAAGACCATAAAGATGAACCATGGACATCATGGCGCGAACCACCCCGTCAAGGACGTGACCACTGGCAAGGTGGAAATCACCTCGATGAACCACGGGTTCACGGTCGACAGCCAAACCCTGCCAAAGGGCGTTTCGGAAACCCATATTTCCCTGTTTGACGGATCAAACTGCGGCATCGCCGTGGACGGAAAGCCGATCTTCTCGGTTCAGTACCACCCAGAGGCGAGCCCTGGGCCACAGGACAGTTTTTACTTGTTCGAGCGATTTGCAACAGCCATGAAAGCACGACAGCCGGCCTAAATTTGTCTCGAGCAGGATAAATTAACCGACCGTTAACGAACTGAACGCAATTTGTTCCCATGGATTGGTCCACTGGGAATTTTGTCGCCATGAACCTCTCGTTTGAACGAAGCATGGCTACGGGCAACCGCAGAACCGCGCGAGATTTACCGAAACCGGCGGTAGAGGTTCAATGGCCCTCCACTTTGGACCTTTTACTTTGTTTGACCAAGATGGGTTATTTGGACCATGCTGGCCTTTTGATTGCCCTTGCTGACAAGTCCGCATCCCAAGTTCGCATCGCGGATGTGCTTCTATCTCGCGGGTTGATTGACAGATCAGATCTTTATGCGGGAATGGGTCAATTGTGGTCCCTGTCCGTGATTGACCCGACGCAATCCCCTGCGGATCCGCGAGTGTTGGATATGTTTGGTGCCGAAGAATGCCTTAAGACAGGTCTTTTGCCTTGGCGAAACCTTGGCGGAACAACGCTTATCCTGACATCCTACCCCGAAGAGCGGGCACGCCATATCGATAAGCTAACCCAGATCTTCGGGCCTGTGGCCTTTGCATTGTGCCCTTACTCGCAACTTGAAACTGCAGTGTTGATGATGCGGGGAAACACACTGGCAAAAGAAGCCGAGACCAAGGTTGTCGCAGATCGGAGCTGCCGGGGTTGGCCTAATCAGGAAGGCAAGTACCTTAGTGGCGGGCTGGTTTTTCTTGCTGTGCTTGCTATTTTTTTTCCTAGTCACATGTACTTTGCAGCACTAATCCTTGGCGTAACTGGCTTAGTCCCAGTGATCGGTCTCAAATTGCTTGCCTTGGCTTCTTCCTTGCTTGCCGACCGCGTGGAGCCGGCACCCGTTCCGCAGATCGCGCGCCTTCCTACTGTTTCGATAATCGTGGCACTTTATCATGAAAGTCATATTGCCACGAGGCTGATCCGAAGGTTGGCCCGACTGGACTATCCGCGTGATCTGCTGGATGTGATCTTGGCCGTCGAAATGGACGATCACATCACCCGAAACGCACTGGCACAAACCGAACTCCCATCGTGGATGAGAGTGGCCATTGTGCCGCGGGGCAAGGTCAAAACAAAGCCGCGCGCGCTCAACTTCGCGCTTAACATGTGCCGGGGGTCGATTGTCGGGGTCTATGATGCAGAAGACGCCCCCGAGGCAGATCAAATCAGAAAAGTGGTTCAAAGGTTCCACGAGCGTGGGCCCAAAGTAGCGTGTCTGCAAGGGGTTCTTGATTTCTACAACCCAACTGCCAATTGGTTGGCGCGCTGTTTTACACTGGAATATGGCGGCTGGTTTCGCGTCATCCTCCCGGGGCTGGATCGGTTGGGCTTGCCCATTCCACTAGGCGGTACCACTTTGTTTTTCCGGCGCAGCGTGTTGCAGGAATTGGGTGGCTGGGATGCCCACAATGTAACCGAGGACGCAGATCTTGGGATCCGTTTGGCCCGGGACGGATATCGCACAGAACTGATACAAACCACGACTTACGAAGAGGCCAACTGTCGAGTGGTGCCATGGGTAAAGCAGCGGTCTCGTTGGATAAAAGGCTACATGATGACCTACGTCGTCCACATGAGGCACCCGCGTCAAACGCTTGCGAACTTGGGAGTTCGGGGATTTCTGACCTTTCAGACCCTGTTTTTGGGCAGTTTGGTTCAAACGTTTCTGTCACCAATCCTGCTTAGTCTGCTGGTTGTTCAATACATTACACAGATTGGCCAGACGACGCCCATTTTGACAAGTATAAGTTCTGTCCTGCTTCCTTTGGCCATCCTCTCAGAACTGACCGGCATGGCCATTTTGGCCATAGGGTTGAAACGGTCCGGCCAGCCGATCAGTTTTGGGTGGATTCCGACCCTCTCGCTTTATTTTCCGATGGCGGCTGCCGCCGCATACAAGGCCCTTTGGGAAGCCGTTATGCATCCATTCTATTGGGACAAGACGAGCCATGGGCATCTTTCAGGTACCGCATTTAAGCCCAAGGCCCCAGTCCGCTTCAAACGAGCCTAACGTGTTTTCAACTCGCCTGTATCCACGCGAAGGCGCGTCTCATAGGCCTTTGAAATATGCGATTTCAGCGCCGCAAAGGCCGCATCCCCGTCACCCGTTTCAATGGCCCTAACAATTTGGTCATGCTCGGCCAATGCAACTTCGTCGCGGCCCTCCGCGGCAAACGAGGTAGTGGCCATCAAGGCCATGGCGCGGTGTACGAGGTCAAGCTGCTGCACCAAAAATCTGTTATGACTTGCCAGATGGATCAGCTTGTGGAACCGCTTGTTTGCGCGGCTTAAAGCACGCGGATCGCCGCCCAGAAGTTTGCGGTCATCATCAACCATCGCGCGCAAAACGCGAACCTCTTCTTCCGTCGCGTGGCGTGCGGCAAGTCGGGCGGCCAAACCTTCCAACTCACTGCGCACGGTATACAATTCGGCCAATTGATTGTGATCAAGTGATGCCACGATCAGGCTGCGGCCATCGCGGGTCAGCATGCCTTGAGTTTCCAATCGTTGCAAAGCTTCACGCACAGGTGTGCGCGATACGCCAAGCCGTTCGGCCAATTCCGATTCCACAAGACGAGAGCCAGGATTGTAGTCTCCCCGTTCTATGGAGTCCAAAATAAGCGTGTAGGCGTCTTTTTGCATGCGATGTCTTCCTTTGTCCGTCGGAACACGACACTATCGGCTTTCTGATCGCGTTCAACCCAAACAAGGCCCATTGCGCCTCGAAAGCCTAGCCAAGCCATGGCCAAACCGTACTTTCAGCATGTCAAAACCTGGATTTTTGACTTGGATAACACTCTTTATCCACCGCGATATCGACTATTTGACCAGATCGAGGTTCGCATGACGGCGTGGGTCATGAAAACGCTGAACGTTTCGCAGGATCACGCAAATCACCTCCGTCAAAAGTACTGGGAAACCTACGGCACAACACTCGCCGGATTGATGCGCGAACATGATATGGATCCCGTTCCCTACCTTGATGATGTGCATGATATTGATTTTACGGCCCTTCCGACTGATCCAGAACTGGCGGCCGCAATCGCTGCCCTGCCCGGCAGACGGATAATCTATACAAATGCGTGCGAGCCATATGCACGCCGGGTTCTGGCTGCTCGCGGACTGTCGGGCCTGTTTGATGCAGTCTATGGCGTTGAGCATGCCGATTTTCTGCCTAAGCCGGAAAGAGCGGCCTTTGAACGGATCTTTGCACGAGACGGACTTGACCCTACAGCGGCGGCCATGTTCGAAGATGACCCGCGCAATCTTGCCGCGCCCCACGCCATGGGCCTTCGCACGGTCCTTGTTGCGCCCGATCTGCATGTCGCAGACCACATCCATCATCATACGGATGATCTGACAGCATTCTTGACTCAATTGACGTGAAACCACGGCGCGATTTGTCGCTTGGACTTTTGAACGCGCGGCCCCTATCTGGGGATCAAAGGAGAGCAACATGAAACGTCGCACAACAGATGTTCTGGTCTCTGGCGGTGGCGTGGCTGGATTAACCGCTGCGGCGGCATTTGGTGCGGCCGGCTTTTCTGTAATTTGCGTTGATCCCGCCGCCCCCATAACCAACCGCGAAGAGCACGGCGCCGATCTGCGCAGCACGGCCTTCTTGCAGCCCTCTGTTCCTGTTTTGCGCGCTGCCGGACTATGGAAGCGGCTTGAGCCGTTTGCTGCACCATTGCAAGTCATGCGGATCATCGACGCTGGAGGGCCCAAACCCGAACCGCGTATTGTGAAAGATTTCAACGCCTCTGACATTTCGGATCAGCCCTTTGGTTGGAACCTTCCCAATTGGCTTTTGCGGCGTGAAATGGTTGCCGCCCTTGCGGACCTTCCCAATGTTGACTTTCGGCCCGGCATTTCCACTCTTGGTCTGACAACGCGTGACACCGAAGCATTGGTCACGCTTTCAGATGGAAGCCGCGTTTCAGCGCGTTTGGTCATCGCGGCCGATGGCCGCGGATCTTTGATCCGCGATGCTGCGGGAATAAGCGTTACGACGACGCGATATGGCCAAAAGGCGCTTGCCTTTGCTGTCACACACCCGATTCCGCATCAAAATGTTTCGACTGAAATTCATCGGTCAGGCGGACCATTCACCCTTGTCCCTCTGCCCGACCATTTGGGAAGCCCGTCATCAGCCATTGTCTGGATGGAGTCGGGGCCAGAAATCGCGCGCCTTGCCGCGCTTGATCAAAGTGAGTTTGAGGACGAAATCGCAATTCGGTCGTGCGGGATTTTGGGACCTTTGACACTTGCGTCGCGGCGCACGGTTTGGCCGATTATCAGCCAATTGGCCACGCGCATGGCCGCAGAGCGTGTGGCCTTGATGGCAGAAGCCTCACACGTGGTCCCCCCTATTGGGGCACAAGGATTGAACATGTCCTTGGCCGATCTGGCAAAACTTATTGAATTGGCAAAGGCCTCGCCGAACGATTTGGGCAGCCGATCGATGCTTGCGGCCTATCACGACGCCCGCCATCTGGACATTTCAACCCGCCTTCGGGGCATAGACGCGCTAAACCGCGCGTCTATGCTGGGCGAACCAATGATGCGCGATTTGCGGGCTGCAGCCTTGAACGCGCTTTACGCGCTATCCCCGGTTCGCAAAACACTGATGAAGGTGGGGCTAGGGTTGCGCTGACCCCTAAAGGACAGCGTCAATCGCCAAGGAAAGACGTTCCATTGTGGCAGGAATGTCTTTCAACTTATCCAACCCGAACAGCCCCAACCGGAAACTGCGATACTCGGCACCTTCGCCCACCTGCAAAGGAACACCTGCCGCAATCTGATACCCCAAAGCTTTGAATTTAGAGCCGTTCTGAACATCTGGATCGGTGGTAAAGCTGACCACGACGCCCGGGGCCTGAAACCCTTCGGCTGCCACGGAAACCACACCGCGCCGTGTCAAAAGCGCGCGAACTGCGTGACCTAATTCCCACTGCGCGGCTTTTGCTTCCGCGAATCCCATGGCCTTGGTTTCCAGCATCGCATCACGAAAGCCGACGATCGCATCGGTTGGCATCGTGGCATGATACGCATGCCCACCCTTCTCATAGGTCTCCATGATCGAACGCCATTTTTTCAGATCGATCGCAAAACTGTTTGACGTGGTCTCGGCCAACCGCATTTCTGCGCGCGGACCCATGACGACAACCCCGACCGCAGGAGATGCCGACCACCCCTTTTGAGGCGCAGAAATCAGCACATCAACCCCGGTGGCTGCCAAGTCCACCCAAATGCAGCCAGATGCTATGCAATCAAGCACCATGATTGCCCCCACATCATGCGCGGCTTCGGCCATTGCGCTGATATAGGCTTCGGACAGAATGATGCCTGACGATGTTTCGACATGTGGCGCAAAGACTGCTTGCGGCTTGGTTTCACGAATTTTTGCGACGACATCCTCGATCGGCGGCGGCGCAAAGGCCGACTGGGGGCCATTCCCCGAAGCCCGAGCCATCACGACCGTGGTCGACTTGGCAAATCCGCCCGCGTCAAAAATCTGCGTCCAGCGATAAGAGAACCAGCCATTTCGCACAATCAAGACATCGCCTTGCCCAAACTGGCGGGCCACGGCCTCCATCGCATAAGTCCCACCCCCGGGGACAAGCGCAACCGAGGTTCCATTGTAGACTTCTTTCAATAGACCTGAAATGTCGCGCATCACGCCTTGAAAGCGCGCTGACATGTGATTCAGGCTGCGATCGGTGAAAACCACCGAGAATTCTTGCAAACCACCTTCGTCAATATGGGCGTGGGGCAATTGGGTCATGGCGTCCTCTGGCTTGAAAGTTTTGCAGTAAGCTAGAACCATTCGGCCCAAGGACCAGTTCATTTCCGACATCTTATTGTCCAAGTGGGCCGGGTCTGCGTTCTTCTGTCAGCAAAACATTCGCTTCGACCTGTCCAACACCCGGCAAGGTCATGATCCGCCGCCGCAAAACGCGTTCAAAATCGGAAATGTCACGGGCCACGACACGCAAGCGGTAGTCAAACAGGCCCAGCACATGCTGCACCACCTGTACCTCAGGAATGGCCGTGACGGCGCGCTCGAAATCTTCCAAACTGACACGGCCCTTTGTTGCCAATTTCACACCCAAAAACACGGTCACACCAAAGCCCAATCGGGCGCGATCAACTTCGCGGCGCAAACCGCAAATAATGCCGGCTTCTTCCATCCGACGAACACGGCGCCAAGCTGCTGGTTGGGACAGGCCAAAACGGCGACCCAATTCCCCTGCGGAAATCTCGCCGTCTTGCACCAGCGCCCGGAGCATCGACCGATCCACATCATCAAGGTCAAGAATATCCGAACTGCTCAAAGGGGAAGTCCTTCGCTGTCTTTGATGGTCGAGATCAGCATCAAAGCCTCAACTTCGGCAATATGCGGCAAGGACAAGATCCTTTCACGGTAGACCTGTTGATAGTGCTGCATATCGCGCGCAATCACATTCAAACGGACATCTACTCGGCCCAAGAAGGTCTCAATCCCCAAAACCTCCGGCACTCTGCGGGCCTCATCGATGAATTCGTCAAAGGCGCGTGCATTTGTCTTGTCGAGGGTAAAGCGTAAGGACACTTCCACCTCAAAACCAAGCTTCCGCCAATCAATCATGGCGCGCGTCGCGCGAATAACGCTCCCTTCAGCCAGTTTGTCGAGCCGCCGCCCCAAGGTTGCTACTGTAAGACCAGCCCGATCGGCCAAAACCGCCCTCGGTGCCGAGGGGTCGGCCAAGACTTGGCGCAGCAGACGGCGATCCGTATCATCGATGTGCATGATTTTTCGCCAATCTTCCCATTCTGCGAATGATCCTTTCGCATTTCTACCAACAAACGTCAAATTTGGCGCTCATGTACGGCTCAACTTACCTAGGTTCCGACCACAACCAACCAAGGGGATACGGCGATGCGCGTTTATTATGACCGTGACTGCGATGTGAACATCATCAAGGACAAAAAAGTTGCGATTCTCGGCTATGGCAGCCAAGGCCACGCGCATGCGTTGAATTTGCGCGATTCGGGTGCAAAAAACATCGTTATTGCCCTGCGCGAAGGGTCCGCCTCCGCCGCTAAGTGCGAAAAAGAAGGCCTGAAGGTGATGGGCATTGCCGAAGCTGCGGCTTGGGCTGATCTGATCATGTTCACCATGCCCGATGAATTGCAGGCGGCGACGTACAAGAAGTACGTCCACGACAATATCCGCGACGGCGCAGCCATTGCCTTTGCGCACGGGCTGAACATCCACTTCGGCTTGATTGAACCGAAAAAAGGTGTCGACATCATCATGATGGCCCCTAAGGGCCCCGGCCATACGGTGCGCGGCGAATATGTGAAGGGCGGCGGCGTTCCTTGTCTTGTAGCAGTTCACCAAGACGCGACGGGCAAGGCTATGGAAATTGGCCTTTCCTATTGCTCAGGCATCGGCGGCGGCCGTTCGGGGATTATTGAAACAAACTTCCGTCAAGAATGTGAAACCGACTTGTTCGGCGAACAGGCAGTTTTGTGCGGCGGTCTTGTTGAATTGATCCGCATGGGCTTTGAAACCCTCGTAGAGGCTGGCTATGAGCCCGAAATGGCCTATTTCGAATGCCTTCACGAAGTAAAATTGATCGTCGACCTGATCTATGAAGGCGGCATTGCGAACATGAACTATTCGATCTCGAACACTGCAGAGTATGGCGAATACGTATCCGGCCCGCGTATTTTGCCTTACGAAGAAACAAAAGCCCGCATGAAAGCCGTGCTGACCGATATTCAGACCGGCAAATTCGTGCGAGACTTCATGCTTGAAAATTCGGTTGGTCAACCTTTCTTCAAGGCAACCCGTCGCATCAATGACGAACATCAGATTGAAAAGGTCGGAGAAAAACTGCGCGCCATGATGCCTTGGATTTCCAAGGGAAAGATGGTCGACAAAGCGCGGAACTAAATCTGAAACACACCCCTAAAAAGGGCCGAAGGGAAACCTTCGGCCCAACGTCATTTCAAATAGGCCAACAAAAGGCGCACCATCCGTTTGACCCTTGAACCATAAGGCGGAAAAAGCAGGGTCAGGAGGGTAAACTGGTTTTTCATGACCGGTTTCAAGTGGCTGAACGTGTCAAAACCTGCACGCCCATGTCCTTCGCCCATCCCCGAAGCGCCAACCCCACCAAAGCCAACATTGCCATGAATAAAGGGCATCAATGTCAGGTTGACACCAACAGAGCCAGACTGTGTTGCGCCACTGATCTGGGAAATCACGCTCCGACTTTTGGCAAAAATATATAATATCAACGGCTTGGGAGAGGCGTTTACTTTAGAAATCACATCGGAAAGATCATCATAGGGGATCAACGGCAACAAAGGGCCAAAGATCTCCTCTTGCGATATTTCCATCTCGGGGGTGGTTCCCAAAAG
>CANHLE010000036.1 GCA_947461435.1 Paracoccaceae bacterium
GGGTAATGGGCATATCAAACCTGAATGTGAACGAGGGTGCTGAGTTAGGCCTGAGCGGAGCGCCGATCAAGGGCCAAGCAGATCAAACTGTCGAAATCGGCGGGTGTCTTGACCTGCGCAACCTCTTGCGCTGTCACCGTTACCCCCCACTGGGCCATCGCAGCATAGCGGGGTTGGCGGCTGTCCAATAGCCGTGCATAGCCAAAACGCAAGAAGGCGTCGGGATCGACTTTTGAGGCAGGCTTGCCCTCGTGCGCCAGAAACTCATGCCAAACCGTCATCAAGAAATCGGGGCGATAGTACATGGGTTTGGGGGCCCGGTCGAAGCGGCGGCACAGTTCGTCCTTGTGTTCCGGTGATCCCTTGATCCAGACCAGAAGATGATGCGCGGCCAGTTCTTGCATGACAAGATCACCCGGTTGGTCGGCCTCGACCACCTCGCAGATAGAACCAGAGGTGTCACAAACGAAATTGGGATAGCCATAGATGTCGCTGGCCCGGTCCATAAAGCGCGTCGTGTCCATCATGGCACTGATCTCGGCCTGACGGTGCTGGGCCTGTCGGCGTTGATACTCGGCCAAGGGCAACCCGCCTTGGGAATGATCGCCCGGCTTTCCAAGATAGGTCGACAGCGGCGCAAGATTGTCGAACGTGATATTTGACGCGATATAGACGGAATCTGAAAACAGCAATTCGCGCAGAAGGGGCACTTTCATCGCCTCGCGCTTGAAGTTGTCGGCGATGAATTCATTCATGTACCGCGTCCCAATGCGATAATCGACCGAGTAGTGGAACCAGCCCCCCGCATCGCGCAGCATGTTGGACAGATGCGTTTTGCCCAAGCCGGACATTCCGAACAAAAGCACCCGCTTTGCGCTGGATGCAGAAAATGCAGCGGCAGAGCGATACAGCACGTCAGGAAGCATGGGGTCACCTATCTTTGTCCAAGCCTTGGCTTAGCGCAAAATAAAAAGCCCCGCCAGAAGGGGCGGGGCTTTCTTGGGCTACCTTAAAGATCAGAACCGGAAGGCAACCTTTACACCGGCGCCAAGGGCGGTGTTGCCGCTAAACTCTGCGCCAAGGATCTCTGTTGTCGCATCGCCCAACAGGACGTACCGAATGCCACCTGAAATTTCCATGTTTCCGGCAGTGTATTTTCCGCCGATCCCGATCGAGGTTTGGCCATCTGTCGGCGACAGGTTTGATGCAGCGCCGCCTTGGGCCGCCTCATAACCAAGGCTGATGGACCCAGAGAAGCTGTCAGAGAATTTCCGACCAAGCCCAAGCGAATAGGTAAAGACGTCCTTGTCATAGGTGATCAGATCACCTGCCAGACTATCCACGATGCTGGCTTCGGTCCAATCTGCCCAACGGATTGTGCCGAACAGCAAAGTGTTTGCGGCGATCCCGGTTTGGACATCAAGGTTGACCGATTGCGGCATCTCGGCGCTCAGATCTCCGACAGTGCCATCCAAAGCAAAGGACGTGGCCGAAGAATAGGTCAGCGCGACACGCAGCGCGATCTCAGGCTTTTCAAACGCAGCGCCGACCACATAGCCCACATCCGACCCTTCGGAATAGGTCGAAGAATACGGACCACGGGAATTGGTATAATCGCCAGAGGCCGTGATGTGGCGCACCCCGGCATGGACCGAGAAGGCATCGGTGATCTTGTACCGGCCCAAAGCCGTCAGACCAACCGTATCCACATGGGCAAAGCTGCCCGTCAAAGGATAGGGCGCGGTCGCGTAATCCACCGCCGCGCCAAAAGGCTGATCAAGGACGACGCCGAAAGAGACCTTGTCGTTGACGTCGGCTTTGATGGCCATTCCGATGGAGCCATAGCTTGGCGCAACGTTTCCGGAGGCGTAGACGCCGGACAACAGCCCCTCAATGGAAGGCATCACCTGTCCATAGCTGATGTCGGCATAGCCGCCGGTTTCAAAGATCGCAGAAATCGACTGGCCCGACCGGTCCAGACCGCCCGCTTGGGCCATGGACGTGGTCATGGCCAACGCAGCCAGCGTTGTCACTGTATATTTCATGATGTTCCCCGTTACGATGCGAAGCCCTTCCCATCTTTGATGCGGGTTCAGGCGGTCGAATTACAACCCTCACCTTCCACGCCGTGGGCTCGCGGGTCAATGCCGACGCCACGTCATTTCGGCAATGATTGTTGCTAAATGCTCTGCGAACGGGTCAATTCGCTTCGGATGTTCAACCAGATACCCACAAAGATTATCCCGCCACCCAATAGGATATAGGGGTCCAAAGGTTCAGCGTAAAAGACGGCGGCGATCGCGGCGATCACCGGCAACCGGACAAAATCGATCGGCATGACAAAACTGGCCGGGGCAAGCCGCAGGGCCGAAGTCAGGCTAAGATGGGCCAAAACGCCCGAACATCCGATCAGGACCAGCCAAGGCAACGTTGTGGCCGTGGGCCAGTGAATGATCCCATCCAGACTTGCCCCGATGGCGCCAAAGATCAATTGCATCAAGGTCAGCCAAAACAGGATCGACACCATCGATTCATTGCGCGTCAGCCTTTTGGTCAGGATAGACGTCAGCGCAAAAAACACCGCAGACCCCGCAGCGGCAAGCACCCCTATACCCACCGGCGCCCCAAAGGGCCGTGTCACAATCAAGATGCCAGCAAATCCAAAAGCGGCCGCAACCAGTCGCATTGTGGTGAATCGTTCCCCCAAGACAAAGGGCGCAAGCAATATCACCCAAAGCGGCGAGGTGAATTCAATGGCGAAAAGCTGGGCCAGAGGGATCAGGGTCAGCGCCCAGAACCAAAGATTCTGCCCTGTGAAATGCACGATATTGCGCAAGACATGGCCGCCAAGCCGCTGGCGCGAAATCTGTCCCAACAGTCCGCGCGCAGTGGCTACCGCCACGACAAGGATCAATCCAATGGCTGATCGGGCCGCCATGATTTCAAACGTATCATGCATCTGTCCAACCTGCCGCCCAGCAACAGCCATGGCGCTGAAACTGACAACAGCGCCAATCATCCACAGCGCAGCCTTTGCGGGGTTTGAGGTTTGGTCCATCTCGCCGTCGTCGGCTGTCTTGTGGGAAATGTCCACCCCCTCTAAGCTTCGCCAAACGAGGTGTATTATGACGATTCAAGTACTCAGAACCGGCGATGGGCGGGTCAGCTTTGCCGAACTTTTTTACGATCTGGTCTTTGTCTTTGCCATTACGCAAATCAGCCACCATCTGTTGAACACCTTCACCCCGCAAGGCGCTTTGCAAACCGCCTTTCTGTTTTTGGCGGTGTGGTGGGTTTGGATCTATTCGACTTGGGTGTTCAACCGCATGGACCCCGAAACGATGCCCGTCCGCATCTTGCTGTTCGCCATGATGACGGGCGGTCTGTTCTTGTCGATGGCGCTTCCACAGGCCTTTGGCGCGCGGGGGGATGTCTTTGGGCTGACCTTTGCGCTGATGCAGGTGGGCCGATCCTTGTTCGTGGTGGCCACAACACGCGGACACCCCCTTATTCAACGCACATTTGGGCGCATTTCTGTCTGGGTGGCCCTTGCCGCTGTGTTCTGGATATGGGGTGGTTTTTCCAGCCCCGAGGCGCGGGTTTACTTTTGGGGGGCGGCCTTGGCGATTGAATTGATGGCCCCCGCCTTGGGGTACCGGGTTCCGGGGTTTGGCCGCGAAGTCACCAACAATTGGACGATCAATGGTGGCCATATGGCCGAACGATGCGGGCTTTTTGTCATCATTTGTCTGGGCGAGACGCTGCTCGTGTCCGGGGCGACCTTTGCAGACATGGAGTGGACCGTCTTTGGTCTTTTGGCCTTTGGGTCCGCTGTTCTGGGCGCGATTGCCATGTGGTGGGTCTATTTTCATATCGGACACAAGCGCGGCACGCATCACATCGAACACTCAGACGATCCGGGGGCCTTGGGCCGATTGGCCTATACCTATCTGCATATTCCAATCGTCGCCGGGGTGATCCTGGGCGCTGTTGGGTCAGAACTGGCCATCGCGCATCCGCTTTATCCGGCACATTGGGCCGAGGCCGCCGTCATCTTGGGGGGCACGGCCTTGTTCTTGCTGGGCAACGGGCTTTTCAAATGGGTGTCCGCGCCCAACTTTCCTTTGTCGCACATCATCGGAATTGGTCTTTGTGCCGCGTCTTTGGCCATAACGCCCTTTGCGTCCTTGCTGCTGCTCAACAGCATATCTGTGGTGATTGTTGTGATCGTCGCACTCTGGGAAGGCATCTCCCTCGGTCAAAGCAGGCAAAAGCCGCGGGTCTGACGCTTAAGGTGCCGCGTCGGTTCCATCCAGCCGATCTGCCTTGCGCAGGGCCGGAAACATCCATGCCCAAAGCCCCGTGACAACCAAAGTGCCCAAACCGCCAAAAATGGCAGCGCCCACAGGACCAATGAACCGCGAAACGACACCGCTTTCAAACTCACCAAGCTCGTTTGACCCTGAAATGAACAAGCCAGAGACAGACGAAACCCTGCCGCGCATGTGATCGGGGGTGACAATTTGAACCAAGGTCTGGCGCACATAGACCGAAACCATGTCTGCGGCCCCCAAGACAGCCAAGGCCAGAACCGACAGCCACATGTTCTTGGACAGCCCAAAGACAACCGTCGCCACCCCAAAGGCGGCCACCGCCCAGAACATGCGCACCCCGGCGCGGCGTTTCAGCGGCCAGCGCGACAGCGCCAAAGCCATCAAAAGCGCCCCGATGGCCGGACCTGACCGTAAAATGCCAAACCCTTCCGGCCCAACCTTCAGAATGTCACTGGCAAAGGCCGGCAAAAGCGCCGTGGCGCCCCCCAGCAACACAGCGAAAAGATCAAGGCTGATCGCGCCAAAGATTATCTTGTTTGTCCAAGTATAGTGCAAACCTTCCTTGATCTGCTCCCACTGGCTTCCCGGTTGACGCTCGGGCGTGGTGTTGGTGCGCAGCATCAAAACGATCAGCAGTCCCGTGGCATACAAGGCCGCAGCCACCCCATAAGCAAGGGCGGTCGAAAATGAACACAGCACGCCGCCAATCCACGGGCCGATGATCACGGCAAACTGCCAGCTGACCGACTTAAGCGAGATTGCCTGCGGCATGTCGGCGGGCGGCACCAACATGGGGACCAGTGCCGAAGACGCGGGTGAAAGAAAGGCCCGCGCCGCCCCAAAGGCGGCGGCAATCGCAAAAACATGAACGTAATTGGGGCTCTCTTCCAACGCCACCGCGACAAGGCCCAGAACGCAGATCGTTTCAACAACCAAGGACAGCAGAACGATCTTCCGCCGAGAGTGCCGATCCGCCAAAGACCCCGCCCACAGCGTCAAGGCAAACATGGGCAAAAACTGCGCCAAGCCGACCATGCCCACCAGAAAGGCGCTTTCCGAGATTGACAGTGTCGTGCGGCCAAGGGTGTAAATTTGCCAGCCGATACTGACGGCTTCAACCTGAACCGCAAGGTTCACCAACAGCATCCCAAACCAGTAAAGCCCGAAATCACGGTGGCGAAACAAAAAGCTGGTTTGCAATGGCCTAGTCCCGCAATTCTTCAACGCGGAAATCGCGCAGAATATGACGGGTCGCCTCGAACCAGGGGCTGGCGCGGGTCCGCGCTTGATGGGCGTCGAAATCTTCGCGGGTGCGGAAGCTTTCCATTACCTCAAACGACATCGGATCGTCCGTCGGTGTCACATCAAACGACAGACATCCCGGTTCTGCGCGCGACAAGGCAATATGATCGGCAAGATGCCAGCGCACCGCCGCGGCCTCTTCCAATGATTGGCAGATCAAATGACCACGCAAACGGATCATGTCATTCCAACTCGATTGTGCCCGGTGGCTTTGATGTGCAGTCATAAAAGACCCGGTTCACGCCTTTGACTTCGTTGATGATCCGAGTGGAGGTTTCCCCCAAAAACGCGTGCGTAAAGGGATAGTAATCTGCCGTCATGCCATCAACACTGGTGACAGCCCGAAGCGCAAGGGCATAGTCGTAGCTGCGGCCATCCCCCATCACACCCACCGTTTTCATCGGCAAAATCGCTGCAAAAGCCTGCCATATCTCGTCATACAGCCCATGCTTTCGGATCTGGTCGATATAAACCGCATCCGCCTTACGCAAAATCTCCAGCTTTTCGGCCGTGATCTCTCCGGGACAGCGAATGGCAAGGCCGGGGCCCGGGAACGGATGGCGGCCGATAAAGCTGGCGGGCAGGCCAAGTTCGCGGCCCAAGGCGCGCACTTCGTCCTTGAACAACTCGCGCAGCGGTTCTACCAGCTTCAGCCCCATTTTTTCCGGCAGTCCGCCCACGTTATGGTGAGACTTGATCGTCACAGAAGGGCCGCCTGAAAAGCTGACCGATTCAATAACATCGGGATAAAGCGTGCCTTGCGCCAGAAACTCTGCCCCATCAATTGTATGGGCGTATTTCTGGAACACGTCGATAAACAGCCCGCCAATGATCTTGCGCTTGGTTTCGGGATCCGAGACCCCTTCAAGACGTCCCAGAAAAAGCGCGGATTCATCGGCGTGGATCAGGTTAAGGCTGTAATGTTCGCGGAACATGCTGACAACTTGGTCGGCCTCTCCCAGTCGAAGCAACCCATGGTCGACAAAGACACAGGTCAACTGGTCGCCGATGGCTTCGTGAATCAACAGGGCCGTCACCGAACTATCTACGCCGCCAGACAAGGCGCAGATCACCTTCTTTTCGCCGACCTGCGACCGGATGGCCGCGATGGCCTGATCCTTGTAGGCATCCATCGTCCAATCGCCGGTAAAACCCGCCATCTTGACGAAATTTTCGTACAACTTGGCCCCCTTGGGGGTGTGGTGCACTTCAGGATGGAATTGAACGGCGTAAAACTGCCGCGACAGATCGGCCGTGATGGCAAAGGGCGCGTTGGGCGAGGTGCCGTAAACCTCAAACCCGGGGGCGATCTTCGATACGTGATCGCCATGCGACATCCAGACCTGTTCGGCGCCGTCTTCAAACCAGCCGCCGAGCAGCGGACAATCAGCCGCCGACTTTGTGACATAGGCCCTGCCAAATTCGGCTGTGCCCTGTCCGCCTTCCACATGCCCGCCCAGCAGGTGCATCATCACCTGTTGGCCATAGCAGATCCCCAAGATTGGAACGCCCAAATCAAACACACCCTTCGGTGGCATGGGCGCGTCTTTCCAATACACAGACGCGGGCCCCCCCGAAAAGATGATCGCCTTGGGCGCAAGGGCTGCCAGCAAAGCATCATCAATCTTGTTGTAGGGGTGAATTTCGCAATAAACATTCAACTCGCGCAAGCGCCGCGCGATCAGCTGCGTCACCTGAGAGCCGAAGTCGATGATAAGAAGTTTGTCATGCTTGGTCATGGTCTCGCGTAACTTTTGGCGCAGCAAATCGCAAGGGGGTGCGGTGCAGGAAAGCGTAAATTGCGCCCGCCGAAACCTTTGTCGCAATCAGATTGCGGCGATGTCGCTTTTGGCGGTCATGCGGCGTATTTTTAGATCGTCAGACAGCATTCAAAGGGCATAAGGGCCTCAAATTGAATTCGGAGGCGATCATGACAGATGTAGGGGCAGGGCGCAGGGCACGCGGCGGTGGCGGGGCGACCCGGCGCGCCGAAAGAACTGCTGTGTCATTTGAAACAGCCAAATTCATTCAGCGTAACATTCCGAATTTCGAGATCTTGAATGACGAGGCGCTGGAGATCATCGAACGCAACGCCGAGACGGTTCTGGAAGAGATCGGCGTAAATTTCATCGAAAATCCCGGCGCATTGGAATTGTGGCGCCAAGCCGGTGCCGACGTGCGCGGCGAACGCGTCCACATCCCGCGCGGTCTGGCAAGGGCGCTGTGCGGTTCCGCGCCAAAGACCTTTACCCAACATTCCAGAAACGCTGATCGGAACGTTGAAATTGGCGGACGCAATCTTGTTCTGGCACCTGTTTATGGCCCGCCCTTTGTGCGCGACATGGAAGGGGGCCGCCGTTACGCCACGTTGGAAGATTTCCAGAATTTCGTAAAGCTCGGCTATATGTCAAAGTGGCTCCATCACTCGGGCGGAACAGTCTGCGAGCCGACAGACATCCCCGTGAACAAACGCCATTTGGATATGCTTTTGGCGCATATGACCTTGTCGGACAAACCCTATATGGGGTCTGTCACGGAACCGTCGCGTGCTGTTGATTCCGTGAACATGTCGAAAATCCTGTTCGGTGACGACTTCGTTGATCAAAATACGGTCATGACCAGCCTGATCAACATCAACTCGCCCATGACCTTTGATGGCATCATGATGGGGGCCCTTGAAGTTTATGCCAAGGCCAATCAGGCGGCAATCATTTCGCCGTTTATTGTCGGCGGGGCGATGGCGCCGGTTACAGTGGCGGGAACATTGACCCAAGTGCTTGCCGAAGTGTTGGCGGGCGTGGCGTACAGTCAGTTGGTGCGCAAGGGCGCCCCGGTGATCTTTGGGGCCTTCGTCACCTCGATTGACATGAACTCGGGCGCTCCGACCTTTGGCACACCAGAGGCCAGCCACATCACCTATGGCGCCGGCCAATTGGCGCGCCGCCTCGGCCTTCCCTATCGGTCCGGCGGCTCGTTCTGCGGGTCCAAGCTGCCCGATGCACAAGCAGCCTACGAGACGGCCAACAGCCTGAATATGGCGTTGCTGTCGGGTGTTAACTTCATGTTGCACGCCTGCGGTTGGCTCGAAGGCGGTTTGGTCAGCTCGTATGAAAAATATGTGATGGATGCGGATCAACTGGGCACATTGCACCATCTGGCCCAAGGCATCCACATGGACACCAACGGTCAGGCCATGGATGCGATCCGCGAAGTGGGTCCGGGGGGCCACTTTTTGGGATGCGAGCATACGCAAGCGAATTTCAAATCCGCTTTCTGGCGGTCTGATCTGCTTGACTACAAGCCCTTTGAAACCTGGTACGAAGAGGGCGCGCGCGATACCCAAACGCTTGCCAATGTCCGCGTCAAGAAAATGCTGGGCGATTATCAGGCCCCGGAACTGGACATCGCGAAACGCGAGGAACTTGAAGCCTTCGTTGCCAAACGCAAAGCAGAGATGCCCGACGCATTCATCTGATTATCTTGAAAATCGAAACAATTCGGCCCGGAAACGCAATTTCCGGGCCTTTTCGTTTCATCCTGGGAAACGGCGCGGCAACAAGCGGGTCTCGCTGATCAAAGCGATCAGAATTTCGATATGGCGGGTTACGGAATAAGAGGCTTCACCCGCCCGGCGGTCTTCCTCCAACCGTTCCTCTTCCGACATCAGCCGCTCTACATCATGGTCTGGCGTCGAGATTTGTCCCAGTAATCGCCGCAAATCGCGGTCCCTGCGGTAGTCAGCCAGTCCAAAGCGGGCCGCTCGGATCAAAAGACGCGGACGGCGAAGATTTGCGATCAGCACTTGAAAGTCAGTCATGGGGCTCTCCGATTCTGGAAGCTCCATCATGCAGTAATACAACCTGGCGTTGCTTTTACCGTCAGTTCATCGTGCGCTGCTTACCCAATAAGTTATATTTTTAGATGAATTATATGGAAAGACCGCAAAATTAACGTTTGGGAAAGGAATGCCACTCAGGGTTGTGTTTGGAAAGACGCCCACGTGGCTTAGAAGGTAGATGAACCAAGTTCTGAAGCATGTCCCCGTCTTGCCGGGCTGGTTGCCCGAGACGGTACGACTTTACCTTGATCACACCGAAGACGGCATGTCTTTGCGTGAACTTGCGCGGCGCGAGGGCTGTCATGCGTCGACGATCCTGCGCAAGGTCAGACGCTATGAAACGCGGCGCGACGATCCGTTGTTGGATGAAGCCCTCAGCGCCTTCGCAAGGCCCGCACCTCTGTCAAGCGCCCCAGTCCAAAAAACAGACCAATTGCAGGAGGCTCCCCCCATGTCCGCGCCGCTTCGCCATGCACCGTTACCGGTTGATGACGCAACGATCCAACGTGAAGGGCGGCGCATCTTGCGCCGCATGGCAGAGCCGGGCGCAATCTTGGCCATCGCAAACGACATGGAAAAGGCCGTCGTCCTGCGGGCCTTTCCTGACGGAAAATCCGCACGCACCGCGGTTGTTGACCGCGCTATTGCAAAGGCCTTTTTGCTGAAGGACTGGATTGCATGCAGCCGGCAAGGCCGGATCGCGACTTACGAGTTGTCTGCTGTCGGGCGCTCAGCCTTAAAGCGCATGCTTGAAGAAGACGACGCCGGTCAGGCCGGATTGGCAGAAGGCGGAACGCCCTTTGCCATGCAGCATCGAGATTGGGCCGAACGGGACATCCGCGAGGAGGGCGGAAATCGGCGGGTCCGGTATAATCTGGCCGAAAGTCCTGTTGCGGTTTTGGGTCGCCGCCGTGAGAAGGATGGCAAACTCTTTCTGGATGCGGATCTGGTGGAGGCGGCAGAACGCCTGCGAGAGGATTTTGAACTCGCCCAAATGGGACCTCGGGTGACGCAGAATTGGGAACGGTTTTTGACAACCGGCGATCGGGGCGCCTTCAAGAATGAGTCAGGCTTGGCCGAAGGCCCCAAAGCCGCCCGAGACAGAGTGGCCCTTGCCCTGCGTGATCTGGGGCCGGGTCTGGGCGATGTCGCGCTGCGGGTTTGCTGCTTTCTGGAAGGGGTCGAGACGGCCGAACGCAGAATGGGTTGGGCGGCAAGATCCGGAAAGATTGTGTTGCGCATCGCCCTGCAGCGGCTCCGGCGCCACTATGACGAAACGTACGGCCGATCGGGGCCCTTGATCGGCTGATCCAAAAAGGGGGGCCGGTGGTGGCGGCCCCCCCAGATTGAGTTCACTCAATTAACCGAAGTTAAGCCGATTTTGTGAAGAAGGCCGGCCAATGCACCGCCGGCCAACGGGGCCACAATGAAGACCCACAGATCAGAGATGGCTTTTCCGCCAACAAAAAGGGCAGGTCCAATCGATCTTGCGGGGTTCACAGAGACGCCCGTCACATTGATCCCCACCAAGTGGATCGCAGCCAGCGTCAGGCCGATGGCCAGACCGGCCATGGCGCCGGGGGCATTCTTGGCCGTCGCACCCAAAATAACGGTGACAAAAAGGAACGTCATGGCAAATTCAAAAACAAGGGCGGCCGTCAGGGAATATTCCCCCAGATATCCCGCACCAAAGCCATTTTGCCCAAGCCCATTCGTCGCAAGGGCAAAGTCAGCCTTGCCAGAGGCGATCACAAGGAGAAGACCCGCCCCCGCAACAGCCCCAACCACCTGAGCGACCACATAGCTTACGAATTCGCCCGTCGTCATCCGGCCCGCAACCAGAACACCCAAGGAAACCGCCGGGTTCAAATGCGCCCCCGAAATCGCACCCAGTCCATAAGCGGCCGCCACAATGGCCAAACCAAAGGCCAAGGAAATGCCCAGCATCCCGATTTGTGCGCCCATCAAAACGGCCGATCCGCAGCCAAATAAAACCAGGATCAAAGTCCCCAACATTTCGGCAATCATTTTTTTCGTCATGGTTAATCTCCAAATACACCACCGGGTCTTGTTCCCCGGATTCGCCCAACCGTCCCCTTGCAAGACAGCATGCGTTGTCTTGGGACGACTTTCAGCCTATTTGACTTGTATGAAAACCGTCACGGGGAAAATCCGATGCGCGATCTCAAACTGCCGGACCAGCGTCATCCCGAAAAGGCGCACCGGGCCGATAATGCACAGCCCAAAAAGCCGGACTGGATTCGCGTAAAGGCCCCCACATCCGAGGGCTACAAGAAAACGCGCGACATTCTTCGCGAAAAAAAGCTTGTGACAGTCTGCGAAGAAGCGGGCTGCCCCAATGTGGGAGAGTGTTGGTCGCAAGGTCACGCCACGATGATGATCATGGGCGAAATTTGCACACGCGGGTGCAGTTTTTGCAACATCGCGACCGGTCGGCCCACAAGCCTTGACACGTTCGAACCCGGACGTGTCGCGCATGCGGTGGCAGAGTTGGATTTGAAACATGTGGTCGTGACATCGGTGGACCGCGACGATTTGAAAGATGGCGGGGCCGAACATTTTGCCCAAACCATTCGCGCGATCCGGCACCGCGCGCCCGGCACGACGATCGAGGTTCTGACGCCAGATTTTCTGAAATGCGGACCCGAGGCCTTGGCCGTTGTCATTGCGGCGAAGCCGGATGTTTTCAACCACAACCTTGAAACAGTCCCGGGTTTGTACCCGCAGGTGCGCCCCGGCGCGCGCTATTTTCATTCCTTGCGGATCTTGCAACGGGCCAAGGAAATCGATCCGTCGATCTTTACAAAATCAGGAATAATGGTTGGTCTGGGCGAAGATCGCCAAGCCGTCTTGCAGGTCATGGATGACATGCGGGCGGCCGACGTTGATTTTCTGACCATCGGCCAATACCTGCAGCCGACCCCCAAGCACCACCGCGTCGATCGTTTCGTGACACCCGAGGAATTTGCCGATCTGGAACGTGCGGCCTTTGGAAAAGGCTTCCTGATGGTCTCCGCCACGCCCCTGACACGGTCAAGCTATCACGCGGGCGATGATTTCGCCCGCCTGCGGTCGGCAAGGCTGGCACGGCTGGGCGGCAATTGAAAAAGGGGACCAAGTGGCCCCCTTTGCAACATCCAGACCCTGTTATTCCGGCTGACGATAGCCCTTGTGGCAGGCAGAACATGCCCCGCCCAATCCCGCCATGCCGGCCTTCATCGCTTCAAGGTCGGTTCCGGCAGCTGTCTGCATCGCAACCGCAGCGGTGTTCAGATCGGCGATCTTGGTCAGGAAATCGTCTTGCGCCGTCCAGACAGCGGGCAAGGCATAACTGTCGGCGGACTTGCCGTATTCCGACCCTTCCGGAAACTGTGCCATGGACAGAACTGAGGCAATGGCGGCCACGTTTGATGCCGCTTTTGAGGCGGCGGTGGCATCATAAGCAACCTCGCCTTTCATCATCGCGCCCATTGTTCCAAGATCCGTCGCCATCTGCAGCATCAGGCCGTGGCGGGTTTCCACGGCATCTGCAAAAGGATCTTCGGCGTCTTGGGCGAATGCTGTTGCGGCAAAGGCGATGGACAGGACCGCCAGAGTGGACACTAGCTTCATAAGATGTACCTCATGTAAAAATGGGACTGGGACTTGACGGCAAAGGACCGGTCTCAGGTCAAAAACTCTGTGCACGGCTGGGCAAATCGCGCAAGGTCATGGGCCTATAACTTTGGATATAGGCTGCCCAACTCGGCCATGAGTTTATCATAAACAGGCGGAAAATTGCCTGATCCGCCCTTACGTCGGCGGAATAAAGCCTTGATAAATTTCACGAAAGATCGCCAGACTTTCGGCCCTTGCCAAGTCGGTGAAAAGGCACGGCAGATCGTTTTGGTCGGTCAGGCCCGGATGCGCATCCGCGATGAAGCGCAAGGCGCAGGCCATCGCAATATCGGCGTGTCCAAGGGTATCGCCAAACCACCAACCAGAGTCAAAGCGGCGACGCTCCGCCTCCAGTGATGTCAATATTGTGTTTACTTGAAGGGCGCAGCGCTCGCTCCAAACCGTTGACACAAGGGTGTGAAGGCGGCGTTCATAGAAAAGGCTGACGGCCTTTTCGGCCGCCCCGCAGGCCAAGGTGGCGATCCGCAAGGCCGATCGACGCGCGGGCTCTTGGCGCGGGAAAAGAGCAACAGCGACCAAACTGTCCAGATAATCCAGTATGATATGGCTGTCGGTCAGAACGAAGCCATCGTCCAGAACGAGAGTCGGGACGCGCATCAACGGATTTATCGCGCGGATGGCGTCGCCGTTTTCAAAAACGGACAAGGCCCTATGTTCAAACGGCAGATCGTAAATGCGCAAGGCAATCGCCACCCGCCGTACAAAGGGGCTGTCATACTGGCCGATCAGGATCATTGGACAAGCGGGGGTACGGCCTTCAAATAGGCGACGACGGCACGCACATCGGATTCTGGAAGCTTTGACATATTTTCAACCACATGCGCCATGTGCCCGCCGACAGAGTCGAATTCGGGGGTAAATCCGGTGGTCAGATAGGTAAAGATATCCTCGTCGTTCCACGCCAGAATGCCCGGGGCGATGCCGGGAATTTTTCCTTGGCCCGATGGATTGGCCGCCCCGGCAAGCCATTGGGCCGTTTTCAGCCCCCCGATCACATTTCGCGGAGTATGGCATTCCCCGCAGTGGCTCATCGCTTCGGCGATGTAGCGACCGCGTGCGACCTGAGGCGTCAGATCGCCTTGCAGAACGAAGTCACGGCTTTGAAACAACAGCTTCCAGCCCCCCAAAATGCGACGGATGTTGAAGGGAAACCCGATTTCATGCGGCAACGAGGCGACGTTCGACGGCGGCAAGGTATCCATGTAAGCCTTCAGATCGGCCACATCCTGCGGGTCCATCTTGCCATAGGCCGTATAGGGCATGGCGGGATAGTAATGTTCGTTTTCCGGCGAAATGCCATCCATGATGACGGTTGCAAACTGCGGCAAAGTCCACCCGCCGATCCCGTTGACCGGATCCGGAGAGATGTTGGGCGCCAGGAAAGTGCCAAAAGCGGAGGGGAATTTTTGCCCTCCGGACAATACCAATTGCGCCTCTCCGGCCGCTTCTGGCGCCATGTGACATGATCCGCATCCCGCAGCGGTATAGACCAATTGGCCCTTTGCAGAATCGCCCGCAAGCGTTGCGAAGATTTCAGTGTCCCTGCCGCGCGGCTGTGTGACAACAACGAACGCCAAAAGCCCGAGTAGGGCGAGGGCAATCAGACTGTAGACAATTTTCTTCATGCGATTTTCCTTCACAACAACGAAGACACACGCCTTTGCCAAAATCACGGGGCGGAATATCTGGGCAGTTTGTTGACGCGCAGAGCCTCTGGCCAGCCCCAAATTTGTTCGATTCCAAAAATGGCAAAACACATTAAGACAACGGCGACAACCAGTTTAACTTTCCACATCGGCGGCGGATGGCGCGCCCATTGGGACATGCGGATGAGCCAGTTCATTGCATTACCCTAAAGCAGATGAAAAGAGACGTTCAAAGGGCGGCCAACCTGCGAAACCGCGCGCACAGGGCGACGCACGATCAGCCCCGCGGTGCTCCGTCGCCTTGCCAGTCGGCCGAGGGCGAAACGAGCAGATCATTCTGTAAACCGAACTTTGCCAATATAGGGCAGATTTCTATTTCGTTGTGCAAAATCAATACCATATCCGACGACAAATTCATCGGGTATTTCAAAACCGGTCCAGGTTGCCTTGATGTCGACTTCGCGCCGCGACGGCTTGTCGAGCAGCGCGCACACCTCCAGCCGTTTTGGATCCCGGCTGAGCAGCAGGTTCTTGACGTGATGCAAGGTAAATCCAGTATCAACAATGTCTTCAACCACCAAAACATCCTTGCCAGCGATTTCTCCGCGCAGATCCTTCAAAATGCGCACTTCCCGGCTGGAGTGCATCGCATCGCCATAGGACGAGGCTTCCAGAAAGTCGACCTCGACGGGCAGATCGATTTCGCGCACCAGATCAGCGATAAAGACGAAAGATCCGCGCAGCAGACCGACCACAACCAGCTTGTCGCAGCCTTTGTAGTGGTCTGTGATCTGTGTGGCCAAGGTTTCGACCCGTGCCGCGATGGCTTTGGCGGAAATCATTTGGTCGATGGCATAGGGTCTGTCGGGCATATTTGTCCCCTTGATTTTCCGCCCATTTCTAGTCGATGAAAGCGCCCAAGTCACGGAGAAGAAAGGCCGCCAGGTGCCGCGCCACGCAGAAAGCAAGAATTTGCCCCACCGGGCGGAAGATATGTATGCCTTGGTGGCAGACGTTCCGAATTATCCGGCCTTCTTGCCATGGTGCTCTGCCGCGCGGATCCGGTCCCAAAAGGAGATCGAGGGCGGAACCGTGTTGGAAGCGGATCTTGTGATTTCTTTCAAGGTGTTTCGCGAAAGATTCGGAAGCAGGGTGACCTTGCTGCCCACCCAACGACAGATACTAACAGAGTATCTGGACGGCCCCTTCAAGCACCTTCATTCGGTCTGGAATTTCGAAGCCCTTGGCGACACGGCATGCCGCGTGGATTTTTCCGTGGATTTTGAATTTCGAAACGCGATTTTGTCAGGAATTATCGGGCTGGTATTTCATGAGGCCATGACGCGCGTGGTGCGCGCTTTTGAAGCGCGCGCCAAGGCGTTGTACGGATGAGTCAGTCTTCGGCCTCAAACGTCAGAGCGACGCCGTTGATGCAATAGCGCAGACCCGTTGGTCTTGGCCCGTCGGGAAATACGTGACCCAAATGGGCATCGCATTGATTGCAATGCACTTCGGTGCGGCGCATGAACCAACTGCGATCTTCTGTTTCGGCCACCATGTCGGAATTCAACGGGGCATAGAACGATGGCCAACCCGTCCCGGATTCAAATTTTGTCTTTTGGTCAAACAGGGGGGCGTCGCAGCACACGCAGCGATACGTCCCTGGGTCTTTGGGAAAATTGTCATTGGTAAATGCGCGCTCGGTTCCGTGCTGCCGCGTCACTTTGAAGGCCAACTCTGACAGTTGTGCTTTCCACTCTTGGTCAGACTTCATAACCTTGTCCATGGTTTTTCCTTTTGGTGAAGTGCACCTTGTGGTGCTTGCAGCCAAATCTAGGGTGCCCGGGCGCATCTGCCAAGGAACGTTGCAAAGGACTGACGTATGCGTGAGATGACGACACCGCTTTTCCGGGCCCGGCTGGCACACGGGGCGGGCGATATCCTTCGCGCGCAGTCGCTTCGAACACTGGCCTTTCGGCGTCCTGCCGGATCGCTGGATGCCGACCAGTTCGATTCTGGGCTGCGTCATGTCATGATCGAAACCCGTGAGGGTGCGCTTGTCGCGACTTTTCGAACGGCGGTGTTTGATGCCGGTGATGATCTTTCAAAAAGTTACGCCGCGCAGCATTATGACCTGTCGATCTTCGGTGCCCAACCGGGCCGCAAAGCCGAGGTGGGACGGTTGTGCCTGCACCCGAAGGCAGATCATCCGGATATCCTAAGGCTGTGTTGGGCGATGCTGGCACAGCTGGTCGTGGGGCAGGGGCTGGGCCATCTGTTTGGGTGCACATCTTTCAGCGGATCGGATCCGGCCGGGCATTCAGGCGCTTTTGCCCACCTTGCAGATCATGCCCTTGGGCCGCCCCATCTGCGGCCAAGCGCCCGTTCCGCCAACAGGATTCCGCTGGCAGGGTTGCAAGCCGATCCAAAAGGAATTCCAAATTTGTTGCGGTTCTATTTGGGGCTTGGGGGCTGGGTCGCGGATCACGCCATTATCGATACGGATTTGGATACGGTGCATGTCTTTACGGCGTTGGACCTGTCAGCCCTGTCACCTTCAAAGGCCAGTGTGCTGGTATCGATGGCAGAGCGATTCAAGGAAGATGAATTTTTGCGCCCCCGTTGACCTTGCGCGAAAGGCCGTCTAACCGCTGCGCATGGCACGCGCACCCCTTTTACAGCTTTCGCAGATTTCGCTGACTTTCGGCGGCAATCCGGTTTTTGACGGTTTGGACCTTGTGGTTCAACCCATGGACAGGGTCGCGCTTGTCGGGCGAAACGGATCTGGCAAATCCACCTTAATGAAGGTGATGGCCGGGTTGGTGATCCCCGATTCCGGGACACGGGTTGTGCCCCCCGGCGTGACCGTTGGATACATGGAACAGGATCCCGACATTTCCGGATTTGCCACCTTGGGCGACTATGCGGCCAGTGGGCTGCCAGAGGATGAAACCTATAAGGTCGATGTTGTGGCCGAAGGTTTGAAGTTCCGCCCCGACATGCCTGTTGGCACCGCCTCGGGGGGGGAACGTCGCCGCGCGGCCTTGGCCAAACTGATGGCTGAAGCGCCCGAACTGATGCTTCTGGATGAGCCGACCAACCATTTGGACATTCAAGCGATTGAATGGCTGGAAGCAGAATTGGCAAGCACGCGGCAGGCCTTTGTTCTGATCAGCCACGACCGTGCTTTCCTGCGCGCCCTGACCAAGGCCACCTTGTGGATCGACCGGGGCGATGTGCGCCGTCGGGATTCGGGGTTTGAGGGTTTTGAAGAGTGGCGCGAAACGGTCTGGGCCGAAGAGGATGAGGCGCGCCACAAGCTGGACAGGAAGATCAAGGCGGAAGCCAAATGGGCCGTCGAGGGCATATCGGCCCGCCGCAAACGCAATCAGGGCCGGGTGCGCGCCTTGCAGGTGCTGCGCGCCGAACGGTCATCGCAGATCCGCCGTCAGGGAACCGCGATGCTGGAACTTGAATCCGGTCCGACCTCTGGCAAGAAGGTGATCGAGGCGCGCGGACTTGAAAAGTCTTTCGGGGACAAGTTGATCGCGCGTGATTTTGATCTGCGGGTTCAGCGCGGTGACCGTGTGGCCTTTGTCGGGCCTAATGGCGTGGGCAAGACGACCCTTCTGAAGATGCTTTTGGGGCAAGTTGCGCCGGACAAGGGAACTGTCAGTCTGGGCACCAACCTTGAAATTGCCGTTTTTGACCAAACCCGTGCCCAACTTGACCTGAATGCAAGCCTTTGGGAGAATTTGACCGGCGATCCGCTGATGGCGGTTTCAGGGGCATCTGATCAGGTGATGGTGCGCGGCAATCCAAAACATGTTGTGGCCTATCTGAAGGATTTTCTTTTCGACGAACGTCAGGCCCGCGCCCCGGTCAAATCGCTGTCGGGCGGCGAAAAAGCGCGGCTGCTTCTGGCAAAACTGATGGCCCGACCCTCCAATCTTTTGGTGCTGGACGAGCCGACCAACGATCTGGATGTGGAAACCTTGGATCTTCTTCAGGATATTCTGGGCGATTATGATGGGACCGTGCTTTTGGTCAGCCATGACAGAGATTTTATCGACAGGGTGGCAACGGCCACGATTGCCTTGGAAGGCCGTGGCAAGGCAACGGTTTATCCTGGCGGATGGAGCGACTATGCCGCGCAAAGGGGGGCACAGGCCCTTGAAATGCCAACCAAAAGCGGATCGTCGCATGTCAACCTGAGAGATGACGTAAAGAAGGTATCGCAAGGCCTTACTTTTACAGAGAAAAAACGTCTCGACACCCTACCGGGATTGATTGAGAAGCTGGAATCTGAAATCACCAAACTGACCGAGTTCATGGCCCAGCCCGGCATGTACGACAAAGAGCCCGTCAAGTTTCAAAAGGCCAATCAAGGATTGGTGGAGCGTCAGAAGGCCTTGGCCGAATTGGAAGGCGAATGGATGGCGCTGTTGGAAAAGGATTCCTAAGGCATCAGGTCCTTGACGACCGTCGCGATCATATCAACATCGGCCTTCGTGCAATCAAACTGCCCCACCTGAACTCGGATGACATAGGCGCCGTTGTGGCGGGTTTGGGTTAGGTAAACGCGGCCGTCGTCGTTGATCGCGGTCAAAAGCCGTTCTGTGGCAGTATCATCGGCCAAAGCAAAAGTGAACAAAGACAAGCGCGGCGATGACGTGATTTGAACGCCGGGCACCCTGCGCAGCGTTTCGCACAGGTCTTGCGCCCACGTCACATGATTGCGAATTCGGGTGCGCAGCCCCTCCAGCCCATAGGCGCGCAGGACAAACCAAAGCTTCAGCGCGCGAAACCTGCGCCCCAAGGGCACGGTCCATTCGTTGAAGTTCACCACTTCTTCTTTTCCGGCCGTTTCCAGATAACTGGGCCGAAGCCCAAGGGTTTTGACTTGGGGTGTCGGATTTTGCAAAAGTTGGACGGCACAGTCAAATTGTGCCCCCAGCCATTTGTGAGGGTTGAAGACGAGGGAATCTGCCGCCTCTATCCCGGACCAAAGCGCCCGGAATTCCGGACAGATCATGGCCGACCCCGCCCAAGCCGCATCGACATGCACGGGCAGCCCCGCCGCATGCGCCACATCAATGCAGTCCTTGATCCGGTCAAAAGCCCCAACCGACGTTCCCCCAGCGCACAGGATAACCCCGGCGGGAAGATCGCCATTGGCCCTGTCCAATGTGATCGCAGCCTCAAGCAACTGCGGATCCATCGAAAGAGTTTCGTCCGTTGCCACCTTGACCAGATTGTCCTGGCCGATACCGGAGATGCGAATGGACTTGTCGACGCTGGAATGGGTTTGCGCGCTGGCGTAAATGCGAAGGCGCGGTGCGCCGGACAGGCCCTTCAGGTTGCCCATGAAATTCAGCGCCACCTCGCGCATGGTCAGAACCGCAGATAACGTGGCCGTCGTCGCTGAATCGTGGATCGTGCCCGAGAATTCTTCTGGCAGACCCAAGGACTGCCGGAGCCATTGGATCATCACCTGCTCCACCTCGGTGACGGCCGGCGAGGTTTGCCAAATCATGCCCTGCGCGGCCATGGCGTTGGCCAATTGTTCCGCCAGCATGGAGGCCGGTGCCGCATTGGCCGGAAAATACGCAAAGAATCTGGGATGTTGCCAATGGGTCATGCCGGGCGGAATGATGCGTTCGAAATCGGCCCAGATTTGCGCCATGTCCTCGGCGGTCTCTGGTGGGCTGCTAGGAAGCTGCGAGGCTATGGCCCCGGGCACCAACGGCGCGCGCACCGGCAAATCGCGAAGCGAGGCATGATAGTCATGCGCCCAATCTGCCGCCTGTTTCGACCAATGACGCAGATCGTCGTGGTTCATCGTCTGTCCTTACTCAATCTCTGGGGCGGGCTGATCATCCAATTGGGTGCGCTGCCATTTTGGCAACGCGCCGCGCACCAAACGATAGGACTCCTGCAATCTGCTGATCGCGTCATCTTGCGCTGTTTCGGCCAGATCCACCCGAATCCAGGATGCGTGGAAATAGGGCGCCTTCATGGCCTTACCGAGATCGATCAGAAGGCGTGCGGTTTCTATGCTGTCGCATTTCACGGTCAAACCCAAAGGCTCGCCTCCGATGGCCGCGAAAATCTTGCCGCCGATCTTCCAAACCTCCACCTCGGGCCCAAAGGGCATTTCGCGGCTGGCATGGGGCAGGGCATCGGCGATTTGGGTGAGCTTACTTTTTTCCATCCTGCCTTGATCGCTGAAAGGTCTTGGCGGAGCAAGGGAAATGACTTAAACACGCCGTCATGACAAAGGCCCTTAACATCCGCATTTGCTGCATTATCCGCTGACATCTCGTCGCGCGGGCCCGTCAGTTAATCCCCCCAAGGATCACTCGATAGACCCGCGCAGGGCAACCGCGCGCCAAGACCCATGGGAACGAAACGATGACCTCGATCAAGCTGTATAACACCAAGACCCGCAAAAAGGACGTCTTCGTTCCGATCGAGAGCGAGAATGTTCGGATGTATCTGTGCGGCCCCACCGTTTATGATCGCGCGCATTTGGGAAACGGACGGCCCGTTGTGGTGTTCGACGTCTTGTTCCGCCTTTTTCGGACCATTTACGGGGCCGGTCATGTGACCTATGTCCGCAATTTCACGGATGTGGATGACAAGATCAACGCGACCGCCCAAGCGCGCAAGGCGGCAGGCGACCCCCGTGCATTAGAGGCGCTGATACAAGAGCGGACCGATGAAACCATCGGATGGTACCATGCGGATATGGACGCCTTGGGCGCGCTTCGCCCCACCCACGAACCCCGCGCGACGGCCTATATCGGACCGATGATTGCGATGATTTCGGATTTGATTGCAAAGGGGCATGCCTATGAGGTGCAGGGGCATGTGCTTTTCCGTGTACGTTCGTACAAAGACTATGGCGCTTTGTCCGGGCGGTCTGTGGATGACATGATTGCCGGGGCGCGGGTAGAGGTTGCGCCGTTTAAAGAAGATCCGATGGATTTTGTGCTTTGGAAGCCGTCGGACGCCGATTTGCCGGGGTGGAACAGCCCTTGGGGCCGAGGGAGACCGGGTTGGCATATTGAATGTTCGGCGATGAGTTATGAGCTTTTGGGGGCATCCTTTGATATTCATGGCGGCGGTCTTGACCTGCAATTTCCGCATCATGAAAATGAAATAGCGCAAAGCTGCTGTGCCCATCCCGAGGCCGGCTTTGCGCAGGTGTGGATGCACAATGAGATGTTGCAGGTTGAGGGAAAGAAGATGTCCAAATCTTTGGGCAACTTTTTCACCGTTCGCGATCTGTTGACCCAAGGATACCCCGGTGAGGTGATCCGCATGGTGTATTTGGGGACGCATTACCGCAAACCGATGGATTGGACAGAGGAAAAGGCGCGCGACGCAGAAGCGACGTTGCGCCACTGGCGCGACCTTACGATGGATGCCGAAGACCGGGGGCTTGTGGATGATGCCGTGATCGAGGCCGTGGCAGACGATTTGAACACTGCCGGGGCCATCACAAGACTTCACGCTTTGGCCAAGACGATTTCGGGCAAGGCGCAACAGGACTGCCGCGCTGAAAAGTCGCTTTTGCTGGGCTCTGCCCGGCTGCTGGGGTTATTGCTGCCAGAGATGGGCGATTGGATAAAGGGCCCGGATCTTTCGATTTGGGCGGAGAAAATAGGGGAGCTGCGGCAGGCAGCAATGGTGAACAAGGATTTTTCGGCCTTGGACGCCTTGAAGACGGCGCTGATGGCGGCCGGGGTTGAAGTTCGCATGACCAAGGCCGGGGTGGAAATTCTGCCTGGACCGGATTTCGACCCTGATCGGTTGGAGGCGTTGAAATGACCGAGCGTCTGTATCTTTTCGACACCACCCTTCGCGATGGTCAGCAAACGCAAGGCGTGCAGTTTTCGGCGTCGGAAAAGCACCAGATCGCACTTGCCTTGGATGAGATGGGCGTGGATTACATCGAAGGCGGCTGGCCGGGTGCCAATCCGACCGACAGTGAGTTTTTCGCCGCAGCCCCGAAAACCCAAGCCACCATGACCGCCTTTGGCATGACCAAAAGGGTCGGGCGGTCAGCGGCCAACGATGATGTTCTGGCGGCCGTCTTGAATGCGGGCACCAAGGCCGTGTGTCTGGTTGGGAAAACCCACGAATTCCATGTCACCAAAGCGCTGGGAATTACCTTAGAGGAAAACCTGATCTGTATCCGGGAAACCTTTGCCCACTTGAAGGCCAAAGGACGCGAGGCCTTGTTCGACGCGGAACATTTCTTTGACGGCTACCGGGCAAACAAGGACTATGCTTTGTCCTGCCTGAGGGCCGCCTATGAAGAGGGCGCGCGCTGGATCGTGCTTTGTGACACAAATGGCGGCACCCTGCCGTCTGAAATCGGGCGTGTGGTGGCCGAAGTTGTCGCATCGGGAATTCCGGGAACGCATCTTGGCATTCATTGCCACGATGACACGGGTAATGCCGTGGCCAATTCCTTGGCGGCCGTGGAAGCCGGAGCGCGGCAGATTCAAGGGACGTTGAACGGATTGGGAGAGCGGTGTGGAAACGCAAATCTTACCACATTGATCCCGACCTTGATCCTTAAGGAGCCGTTCAAAAGCCTATTAAAAACAAATGTTTCCTATGCATCGTTAAGAAACATTCTTAAAACCAGCCGCATGTTGGACGATATCTTGAACCGCGTTCCCCTAAGGTCTGCGGCCTATGTCGGGGCGTCGGCATTTGCCCACAAAGCAGGTTTGCATGCCTCTGCAATCTTGAAGGATCCGACAACTTACGAGCATATTCCGCCCGAAACGGTGGGAAACGAACGCGTCATTCCGATGTCAAACCAAGCGGGACAGTCGAACCTTCGGGCGCGTTTGATCTCTGCCGGAATTGAGGTGGATGCAAAAGATCCCAGGCTTTCCCGAATTCTGGAGATGATCAAAGAGCGCGAAGATCAAGGCTATGCCTATGACGGAGCGCAGGCGAGTTTTGAGCTGCTTGCGCGGCGCGAGTTGGGATTGTTGCCGGATTACTTTGAGGTCAAACGCTATCGTGTGACGGTGGAGCGCAGAAAGAACAAATACGATGAAATGATCAGCCTGTCCGAGGCTGTGGTCGTGGTAAAGATTGGCGATCGCAAGATGATGTCGGTCAGCGATTCAATGGACGAAACCGGGCAAGACCGCGGGCCTGTCAATGCCCTGTCCAAGGCGTTGGGCAAGGATCTGGGCCCCTATCAGTTTGTCATAGACGACATGAAGCTTGTTGATTTCAAGGTGCGGATCACCAACGGCGGCACCGAAGCGGTAACGCGCGTGATCATTGACAGCGAAGATTCGCAAGGGCGGCGTTGGTCGACTGTGGGTGTCTCTGCCAATATTGTGGATGCGAGTTTTGAGGCGCTTTTGGAAGCGATCAATTGGAAGATGGTTCGAGATGTGGGGATGACGGCGTGAGCCAGTCTGCCTGTTCCGAGCGTGTACAGAAGGGCGATCCGGATCGGTTTTTGGCGACCCTTGCGGCGCCAAAAACCTGCCGCGAGGATCTATTGACGCTCTATGCCCTGAATTTGGAAGTGGCACGGGTGCCGTGGCTGACCAAAGAGACGATGATCGCCGAAATGCGTTTGCAATGGTGGCGGGACGTGGTGGCAGAACCCATAGCCCGTGCGCATGAGGTTGCCGCGCCCGTCCATGATCTGATCCAGCGGGCAAACCTGCCAGTAGATGTCTTGGATCAGATGATCGCCGCACGGCTTTGGGACATCTACCCTGACCCCTTTGAAGATTTGGCCGCCTTTGATCTTTATATTGATCATACCTCGGGGCATCTGATGTGGCTTGCCGCGTTGATTTGCGGCGCACCGGCGACCTGCGAAGGCATGGTTCGGGATTTTGCCTTTGCAGCAGGGATCGCGAATTTCTTGCGGGCTGCTTCTGATTTGGAATCACGGGGGCGCAGACCCTTGGTGGATGGTCGCGCGCCCGCGGTGCGTGATTTGGCGCAGCGGGCTTTGGACCGACTGTCGATCGCCCGGCTTAACAGGCGAAGAATGGTACGGGCCGCACCGGCGCTTTTGGCGGGTTGGCAAGCGCAGGGTCTTTTGAAGCAAGCCGTCGCCGAGCCGTCCCTTGTGGGGCTCGGCGCATTGGGATTGTCCGAATTTTCGCGTCGCAAGTCCTTGGCGTGGCAAGCCATCACGGGGCGGTTTTAGGCGCCGTCCAAGTCGATAGATCGAAGGCGAACCGATCTGGGGCTGGGGGGGATCGAAAGAAGCCTTTTTTGCCATAAAACACCTGCGCAGCCCGGTTTTCTGCCTGCGTCCCGACGGTCAAATAGCTGCACCCTGCGCCTTTGGCGTAGGCAAGGATGGCGCCCAAAAGTTCCGTTCCGATGCCGCGGCCCCGGGCAGTGGGCGCTACGAAAAGATGGTGCAGATCCATGCCGCGTTGGCCGAAGTGCAGACGGGCCAAGGGCAGGAGGGCGGCATAGCCGACGATTGTAAGGTTGTCTTCTGCGACAAAGGCATGAAGCCAGACCGGGTCTGTGAACAGGTCGCGAAAAAGGCTTGCGGCGGTCACCTCGGCGATGTCGCCATGATGATGGGCAAGTCCTGTTACAAGGGGCAAAAGCGCTGAGATGTCAGCCGGTTCTGCGCGGCGTACCGTCATCAGACGTTTCGCACCGCTGCGGGGCGCATCCAAAGCCAAATCAGGGCCGATCCTGCAACGACCAAGAAGGGCAGCATCGCCAGATTCACCGATTGCCAACCGGCCTGAACAGAGCCGCCAGAGCAATTCATCAGCCCGCCTGAGGACAAAGAGGCAAGCGTGACGCCGCCGAAGACCAGAAGATCATTCAACCCCTGCATCCGCCCCCTTTCATTTGGGGCATGTGCGCCAGCAAGCATCGTCGTGGCCCCAATGAAACCAAAGTTCCACCCAAGGCCCAACAGCGCCAAAGCGACAAAGAAGTTTTCAAGTTGCACCCCCGCCATCGCGACGATCCCTGCGGCGGCCAGAATGGTCAGGCCAACGGCCATGATCCGCTCTACCCCGAACCGGGCAATCAGGGCCCCCGTAAAGAAGGATGGCGCATACATGGCCAGCACATGGGCTGTCACGACATGTGCGGCATCAGCCGTTTGAAAGCCGCATCCAACCACGGCCAAAGGCGATGATGTCATAACCAGATTCATCAGGGCATAGGATACGGTGGCCACGATGACAGCCACGGCAATGCGCGGCGTTCGCAGCATTTCGATCCGGCTGCGCCCGGTATAATCGGCGTTTGAAACGAAAACCGGCTTTGGTGCGTTCAAGAAGGCAAAAAGAAACACGCCCACGGCGTTCAGCCCAATGACGGCAAGATAGGTTCCCAGATAGGGAACAACCATGATCTCGGCCGTGACGGTGACCAATTGCGGACCAACGACAGCCGAAAGCAGACCGCCTGCCATAACCCACGAAATCGCCTTGGGCCGAAACGCGTCACTGGCCATATCTGCCGCGGCAAAACGGTAAAACCCTTGTGCCGACATATACACGCCGGAAAAAAGCGCGCCGATCAGGAAAAGCGCGAAGGAGTGAAAGTAGAGCCCGCCTGCGCCCAAAAGCGCCCCAAAGGCCCCGCCCGCCGTGCCCACAACAAAGCCCGCGCGTCGCCCATAGCGGGCCATGAAGGCCGAGATCGGCGTTGCCGTCAGCATGGACCCGATCACCATCAGGCTGATTGACAAGGTCGCGAGGCATTTGTTCGGGGCCAAGGTCTGCCCCGCCAATCCGGCCACGGTGAAGATCATGGGCATCTGGGCCCCCAAGATCGCCTGAGAGGCGACGAGGACAACGACGTTCCGGCGGGCGATGATGTCATTTTGCATGGACACAGGGCTATGCCTGACCGGTTAGGGGATCAAGGGAAATTCTTCGCCCCTTGCGATTGGACTGATGGCTGGGGCAGGGTGGACTTATGATTGGCCGGATCATCGAAACTCCCGATTGCATTGCTGAAGGGGCCGCTTGGCTGGCCCAGCGCGACAGGCGTTTCGCGGTCATCCTTGAGGCGACGGGGCCTTTGCCCCTCAGGCGAAAGCCTGATGGCTTTGCAGCACTTCTGGATGCAATCGTCGGGCAACAGGTATCGGTCGCGTCGGCAAACGCGATTTGGAAGCGACTGGAAGACTCTGGTCTGACCGCGCAAGAGGCGATGGCGGTTGCCAGTGATGCCGATCTGCGGGCGGCTGGCCTGTCGCGCCAAAAAGCACGCTATGGGCGCGCCTTGGCAAACAGCGGAATTGATTTTGCGGCGCTGCGCCAGCAAAGCGACGAGTCTGTGATCAAGACCCTGACGCAAGTGCCGGGGATCGGTCTTTGGACCGCCGAGATCTATGCCATGTTCGCGCTTGGACGATCTGATGTCTTTGCCTCTGGCGATCTTGCGCTGCAGGTGGCGGCGCAGGCCATGCTGGCATTACCAGATCGGCCCACCGCAGCAGCCTTGCGCTGTGTGGCCGAAGACTGGTCGCCTTGGCGCGCGGTTGCGGCGCGCGCCCTTTGGGCCTATTACCATATCCTGCGATCCAAACAGGGAATCCGATGATACGTGCCTTGATATTTGGCCACAGGCCGCCGCAATCGGGCAAGACCGTTGGCCTCGTTGTCTTTTTGCACGGCTATGGCGCGGATGGCGCGGATCTTTTGGGATTGGCCGATGTCCTGGGGCCCCATTTGCCGAACACCGCCTTTGTGGCGCCAGACGCCCCAGAGCGCCCCTTGATGGCGCCTTATGGTTTTCAATGGTTTCCTATTCCGCGCTTTGATGGGTCAACCGACGCCCAGATGCTGGCCGGAATGGCGCAATCGACACAGGATCTGGACAGGTTCTTTGACGAGCGTTTGGCGGCGGAAGGATTGGGTCCGGAGGCGCTTTTGCTTGTGGGGTTTTCGCAAGGTGCGATGATGAGCCTGCATGTTGCGCCGCGCCGAAAGGTGGCTTTTGCCGGGGTTGTGTCTATTTCCGGCCGCCTGATGGTACCTGAGACGCTTGACGCCGAAACCGTTGTCAAACCCCCTGTGCTTGTCATGCATGGGGACCGTGATGACGTGGTTCCCTTTGGCGAGATGGCCTTGGCGGCAAATGCCTTGACGAAAGCCGGGTTTGAAACCTACGGCCATGTAATGAAAGGATCAGGCCACGGGATTGCCCCCGATGGCCTGTCTGTTGCGCTTCGGTTCATGCAGGACAAGCTGCCTTCAGGCGCCTAGCTGCGCCCGGCCGTTGCAAGATAGGCCGCGCATCCTGTGAGGGCGGCATAGTCATCTTCGACCAAGGTCACACAAAAGTTTTCCATGAAATCTGCAAATCTGCCCTTGTCGCGGAACGATCGGGCAAAGCCCAATTCGGCAAGGTAAGGGGCAATGGCGCGGGCAACGCCGCCGATCAGATAAATCCCGCCGAGGGGCAGGTGCGTTAGGGCCAGATTGCCCAGGTTTTGCGCCATGATGTGGATATACAGGGCCGCGGTTTTGCGGGCCATTGCGTCGCCTTCGGCCAGATCTGTCATTATTTCAGAGGTTTGCCGTGATTTACGCTGGCCTTCCTCGTGGGTGAGAAATTCATAGATGTGACCAATGCCGCGCCCGGCGATGGCATCTTCGACCCCGGCAAACCCGTGGGCCAGCGGAACATTATGCGACAGGAATTCCGCAAGACGGAAATCTTGCGGCGTCTGAACCGGCATCGACACGTGCCCGCATTCTGATGCCGCAACGACCCGCCCCCATGGGGTGTCATGCACAGGCGCGGCATTCATTCCCGTGCCCAAACCCACAACCAGCATGGCCGCCCCCGGTTTTTGGGGCCCGGGCAGCAAGACGGTCAAATCTTGGGAGGCGATATGGCCCAGCGCGTGGCCCTGTGCCTGCAGATCGTTCAAGATGGCCACCTGATGCGCCCCGGTGGCCCGCACCAGCATCTCGTTGTCGATCACCCAGGACAAATTGGTCATTTCTGCGACGCCATCTCTGACGGGCCCGGCGGCCGCGACGCAAACACCCGATACTTTTTCGATCCCTGCATCCGTCAGAAAGCGCCGCAAGATCGGCTCAAGGCCCGAAAACTCTGCGTTTGAAAAGCGCCGGATCGTCGTTGGATCCACAACTTTTCCTGTCGCCAGAGCGACCCGGGTATTGGTTCCGCCAATGTCAGCGAGAATGGCAAGAGAGGACGTCATGCGAGCAGATCCTTGATACGGCGAGGGTCGGAAGGGCGAAGGCAACACGAGGGAAACTTGGGCGACGGGACGATTTCTATATCTGTCCTTGTGGGGACGATGGTGCGCAGGGCTATCGGGGAAGGCATCTTGTTGCAAGAGAATCTCGACCGAAGGGGGCGCGCTTGTCGCGGGGCAGGGTCTGGTCTTGACTGTCCGCGCCGCTAAAAAAGCGGCCTGCCGCGGTGAAGTTTTCGGACAAGTCACGAATCTTAGGGAAAGCGAAGACGACCCTTTGCGGAGTGATGGGTTGCATTTGAGGGGATTTCTTCACGGTGCGCAGATGCTGCAACCCAAGTCTTGTTGGGCCAAAGCCGTGATATCCAATTCGATTTGGAAAAAATCTGGGACGTTGAAAATGAGGTGCCATGGTGCGTAAAAACAGAGGGAGCCGCCCCTTGAAATTTGTTCGCTGAGCGGTGATCAAGATCGCGGAATTGCCCATCCGATGCACTTCTGGTTTTGTTGAACCCATCGGACAAAAACAAGGAAACGCGATGAGCGCTGTAGTGACACCGGAAATGATCGATTCCTATCAGCGCGATGGGGTTGTTCTGGTCAAGGGACTTTGGGCCGATTGGGTGGAGATTCTGCGTCAGGGGATCGAACGCAACATGGCCGAACCGGGGCCCTATGGGGCCGAAAACCTGAAACCCGGCGAAGGGGGCCGGTTTTTTGACGATTATTGCAACTGGCAACGGATCCCAGAGTTTGAGCAGGTCATCCGCGAGTCTGATGTGGCTGCCGTCGCGTCAAGCCTGATGCGGTCGTCTTATGTGCAACTTTTCCATGACCATGTTCTGGTCAAGGAACCGGGAACCACGAAATCGACACCTTGGCATCAAGATGGGCCCTACTATTTTGTGCAAGGTCAGCAGACCGTGTCATTCTGGTCGCCTCTGGATCCTGTACGCGACGCCGCCTTGCGCTGTGTGGCCGGGTCGCATCTGTGGCCGAAAGAGGTTTTGCCGACCCGTTGGTTGGCCGAAACCAGCTTTTATCCGGACGAAGCAAAGTACATGCCCGTGCCAGATCCGGACGCAGAAGGCATGCGTGTTCTTGAATGGAACATGGAGCCGGGCGATGCGGTGGCGTTCAATTTCTTGACGCTTCATGGGGCGCGGGGGAACACCACCTCTGCGCGTCGACGGGCGTTCAGCCTGCGCCTTGTAGGAGACGATGCGCGTTATGTCGAACGGCCGGGGCGCACATCGCCCCCGTTTCCCGGACATGGCATGAAGCCGAAAGATCGGCTGCGGGAAGATTGGTTTCCCGTCCTGCAACGCTGAGGGGTCAAATCAGCCCCACCCAAGCCCGCGCTATCTGCAACCCGGCGGCATCTGCCGCCGCCCCATGGGCGGCCGCATGACCATCAAATCCTTCTGCCCAGCCGGGTGCGACACGGTCAATCGTGGGACGGAAGGTATCGCGCCAATCGCGCGCGACGGATTGGCTGGCTTCAAAGTGAAACTGCGTTGCATAGCCCGCGCGGCCATAGCGAAAACTTTGAACTGCGGCCACGTTTGACCCGGCCAAATGCACGGCGCCCGGCGGAAGGGAAAAGGTATCGGAATGCCATTGGAAAATCTTGAACCGATCGGGCAGGGCGCCGAGCAGGGTGTCTCCCTGCGCATCTGACCGCTTTGCCACGTCGCACCACCCAAATTCGGGCGCACAGCCCAATCGATTTTCCGCACCCAAACCGCGCGCAAACAGCTGGCTTCCCAAGCAAA
>CANHLE010000037.1 GCA_947461435.1 Paracoccaceae bacterium
CATAAACCTCACGGCCAACGCCCGTTCCGCTGATCCGCGCGCCGATGGGAATGGCGCTGACGTTGGTGACATTGGTCAGGCGCCCCGAGGTTGCGGTGTTGTAGCTGGCCGTTGATGTGACAACCGTGTTTGTCCAGGGCGATCCGGTCAGCGCGGCGATCTGGCCGTTCGACAGAACGCGCCGCTGCGCAAAGGTCGTCAGTCCCGCCAGCGCCGCCACATCGATGGGGTCGGTCAACTCGATCCGCCGACCGTTCAGGTTCAATTCCACATGATCGGTGAAATAGAACAGGGCCTGCAGCGCCTTCTTGAAACCTTCCAGCTCATTGCCCAAGGCCGCGGTGTAGTTGGCCAGATCATAATTGCGCGTCAGGGCCAGACGCGTGGCGCTGGCCATCACCAGCGTGCCTTCGAACTGCACCGGGTTGTCGATGGTCAGATTTGATCCGATGAAATAGCTTCCTGGTGGCACGATCACCCGCTTGCCATTGGCGGCGACATCGGCCGCATCAAAAGCCGCCTTGTCATCGGCAACCCCGTTGCCAATGGCGCCGTAGTCGCGCACATCGACCCAGTCGAACTGCACGGAATGAAAGATAGACGACACATCTTCGATCACGATGTCATCTATCCGCACGACGCCGCCGTTCGACCCGGTCAGATCCAGCCCGAAATGGCCCAGAACCGGCGCGGTTCCCCAGACCATATCCACCCCGGTGCGATTGCCCGACCCGATGATGGCCTTGAGGGTGACAACCTCTCCATAGGTGGTCAGCGCAACCGACGGGCCAATCTGGTCGGCCGCGGTCACGTTGGCCGCCGATGCGCTGCCGGCCCAGCCCGCGATTCGGACCGACGGGAAAGCCCCGGACAAGACCTTTATCTTCACCGTGACTTGCAGATACAGGCCCGGCTGAAAGGGAATATCCTGAAAACAGCGCAGCTTTTGCGTCGAAGAGGTCTTTTCCAGTTCCAGACAGCCGCCAAAATCCTGATCATTGGGCACATAGGCCGCGTTGGGCTGCCCCTGATACGACCCTTGGCCCGTCAACCCGTCTTCACGAGACCACAGATTGAGCCCCTGAGAGAACTTTGGCGGCATCAAAGCCAGCCCTTCGGTAATCGCCTTGTTCATGCGCCACGCCCCGCGTTGAATGACACGCCTCCGGGCTGGCACAGGCCGCCCTTTGCGCCGTCATCGTTACGCGGGCCGGGGTTAAGCCGAGGTCAAGCCGGCGCGCGCACCGGGGCGCGGGCCGGCAACACCTCAGGCCCCGACATCGGGCTGCGTCACCAGATCAACGCCGTTGATCCTCCATCCCTCTTCCGTTTCAACCATCTGATAATCCAGCATATAGCCGCGCCCTTGCCCATCGCGCAGCAAAACGCGCTGATACAGGCGACCGGCAATCTCGCGCAGATCAAGCATCTGCACATCGGCCGGTCGGTACACCATCGGATAGCCCGATTGCACCATGGCCCCAAAATTTTCCGGCGTGCCAAACAGGCCCTGAATTGTGGGCGAGGCAAAACTGAAGGCCGCTGCAAAATCATCGGCCTGAAACGCCTCGATTTGAGAGGTGATGGTAGATTGGATGGGGGCCTCTTGGGCCAGGGCGGGCCAAGCGGCCAGCAGCGTCAAGGTCAGGGCAGGCAGGCGCATGTCTTCGCTCCTTCTGGACAGAAGCAAAGGGTAATCTCAATTGAACGCCTGACAAATCCTTTTGGCGCAGATCACGATTTCTTGTCGCTGCGCCCCGGTTTTTTCGGCCCTTCGGCCCGCAAGATGCGAAAGGCGCCATCGCCGCCCACATCTTCAACCTTGTGGAACAACTCTGCCAGCAGGGGCCCATAGGGCAGATGCCGGTTCGCCACCATCCACAATTGGCCATCCGGCGTCAGGCCCCGGTGCGCCGCACGAATAAAGGCCATGCCAAGCGCTGGCTCTGCCTCTCGCGTGACATGGAAGGGCGGGTTCATCACGGCCCCGCTCCAATTCTTGGGCGGTTTGTAGGTCGTGGCATCTTCCCACAGGAACCGCGCGCGATCATCGGGCAAGTTCTTGCGGGCACAGTCCAGCGCGCGGGAATCTGCCTCGATCAAATCCAGGCTTTTGACCCCCTCGCGCGCCAGAACCGCCCGCGATAGATACCCCCAACCAGCGCCAAAATCGACCATATGGGCGGGCAATTTGGCCGGCAAAGCCTGAACCAGCAAAAGGGAGCCGCGATCAGCCCCATCGGCGGAAAACACACCGGGCATCGTCCAGAAGGCATCGGCAATTTCCGTATCCCGGTCGGCCCAATCCTCGGGCAGCGCGGCCTTGTCCAGAACGATCAACTTGCCATGCGCTTTGGACAGAACTTCGCCCATCGACAAGCCCAAGGCCTTCAGATCCTTCAGAACCGATTCGATCCCGTCCGTCTTTTGGCCGTCCAGCACCATCTGCCCGCCGGGGGCCAGCGCGGCCATGGCCCGGTGCATCAGCGCATAGGCAAGTGGTTTGGCGCGCGGCAAACAGACCAGCGCCAAGGCATCCGGCCCTTCGCCGCCCATGCGATATCCTTGCAGCGCAAAGCTGGCATGATCGGGCTTGAACGGTGTCACGACCCGCACCTGCCCCTGCGGCAGAACCGACAGGTCATCGCCCGCCACAGGATGATACACCGCGATCTGCCCGGTTTGGGGCAGCCGCATCACGCCGGTGTCCAGCGCCATTTCCAATCTTGCAGATCTCATGAGTCCGGCCCTTGGGGCCTATTCCTTTTCCATGGTGCATTGCAGCGGATGCTGGTGCCGCCGGGCGAAATCCATCACCTGCGCCACCTTGGTTTCCGCAATCTCTGCCGAAAACACCCCAACCACCGCCAGCCCCTTCTTGTGAACCGTCAGCATAATCTCGAACGACTGGGCGTGGTTCAGGCCAAAAAACCGCTCCAACACATGGACCACGAATTCCATTGGCGTATAGTCGTCATTCAGAAGCATGACCTTGTACAAAGGCGGCCGCTGCGTGCGCGTGACAGTTTTTGTCAACAGACCCGTATCGTTCCCCGGCGCGCCAGGCTTATCGCTCATCTGTAAAGGCATCATATTGGCCAAAAGCCACTCCATCAAGATTCCCTCGGAATATAGCGCAAACTGGCGTGGGGAAAAGTCAAATGCGCTTGGTTGCCGAATCTGGCTGATTGCGGCAGGTCTAGGACCATGATGGAGGTGTGCATGCAGGCCCTGACCCTGATCGCTTTTGATGCCGACGACACGTTGTGGCAAAACGAAACCCAGTTTCGGATGACCCAATCGCGGATCGAGTCGCTGTTGGCGGATTTCACCGATCCGGCGCAATTGCATGACCGCCTGTTGGCCGCCGAACGGCGCAACCTTGGTCACTATGGCTTTGGCGTCAAGGGTTTCATGCTGTCGATGATCGAAACCGCCATCGAGGTGACCGAGGGGCGGGTCGAGGCGCGCATCATTGCAGAGATTCTGGCCGCCGGGCGCGAAATGCTGCAACTCCCGGTCGATCTGTTGCCCCATGCAGAGGCGACGGTGCGAACCATGGCGCAAACCCATCAGGTGATCGTGATCACCAAGGGCGATCTTTTGGATCAGGAACGAAAGATCGCGCAGTCGGGGCTGGGCGAGGTTTTTCACGGTGTCGAGATTGTTTCAAACAAGACCGAAGCCGCCTATTCCGCCATCTTCACCCGCCACGGTCATCGCCCGGAATCGTGCATGATGGTGGGCAATTCGATGAAATCCGATGTACTTCCGGCCCTCGTGGCCGGGGCCCATGGTGTGCATGTTCCCCATGGTCTGACATGGGAGTTGGAGCGGGCCAATCCGCCCCCCCCCTCGCCGCGATTTCACACAATCACCGATCTGTCAGCCCTGCCAGACCTGGTAAACAACCTGAATGGACCACTATAGATAGACGGTGATCGCCTACTTACCGCTATATCTGCGCACCGCCTTGGGGGTGCGGCAGTTTAGCCGCGCCGCAAAACCCCTTGAATCTAGGGGGTTTTCTGAAATCATGACCTGTGTTAGCGTCGAGCCGAGCAGACAAGTGACCGCATAAAAATAGCGGCGCAAATCGACGAGGCAGGTATTTTGGCAAACCTTCTGGGGCATTATGTCCGATATGTTCTATTGGTCATCAGCTTTGGTCTGATTTCCGCATGCTCGCAGCCGCAATCTGCCGGCGCGGTTCCCTATGCCGCCTATGTGATGGATGCGCGGACAGGCGAAACCCTTTTTGCCGAAAATGCCGATACGCGCCTGCACCCCGCATCCCTGACCAAAATGATGACCCTGTACATCACCTTCCAAGAGATCGAAAAGGGCAACCTTTCCTTGGATACGATGATCACGATTTCGGCCAATGCCGCCGCGCAGCCGCCCTCGCGGTTGGGGTTGAAAACCGGCCAGAAAATCGCCCTGCGCTATCTGATCCGGGCCGCCGCCGTAAAGTCGGCCAATGATGCCGCCGCAGCCATTGGCGACGCGATCAGCGGAAGCCCGGCGAAATTCGGCGAACGCATGACAAAGACGGCCAAGGCGCTTGGCATGAAGAACACAACCTTCAAGAATGCCAACGGTCTGACGGCCAAGGGCCATCTGTCGACCGCCCATGACATGTCTATCCTTGGCCGCCACCTGTTTTATGATTTCCCCCAATATTACAACATCTTCTCGCGCCGATCCACCGATGCGGGGCTTGCAACCGTCAACAACACCAACCGCCGATTTCTGGATGCCTACAAGGGCGCTGACGGGATCAAGACGGGCTATACGGATGCCGCCGGCTTCAACCTGACGGCCAGCGCCGAGCGCGATGGCGTGCGGATCATCGCGACGGTTTTTGGCGGAAAATCCACGGCCGATCGCAATGCGAAAATGGCGAAACTGTTGGATCTTGGTTTTGCCAAAGCGCCCGCCAACGCCCAGACCAATGCCCCCGCAGCCCCGGTCATGGAGGGGGCGGATGATGAGATGTTGGTCAGCCAAGTGGATGAATCCTTGCCCGAAGTCGAAGGCGGCGCGGGTAAGACCCTGCGCGTTGCGATGAACCCTACCAGTTCGCCGCGGCCGCTTGCCCGGCCAAGTCTGGAAGATGCCAATGCAGCGGCGACTGTCGTGGCCGGTCTGGACGCCGGAATAGATGCCGCGCTAAACGAAGCTACCACCCCGCCGCCAGAACCGGGCACCTTGGAATTTCAGGCCGCGGCCTTGACCGGACAAGCCGAGACACCCACCGAGCCGGCAGAAGGCACGCCCGACGATGCCCTTGTGGATACCGCCGGGATCGCGGCCGCGCTGGCCGAAGCCGGGGTTGAAATCGCGCTGGCGGACGAAGAACCAAAGGGATTGACCGTCACCGCCGCCGCCAATGTGCAGCCCGTGAAACTGGTCGCAGCCCCGCGCCCGCAAAAACGCAATAAACCCATCTATGACAACACGGCGGCCGAAACCCTGTCTGCCGCTGCCGATGTGACCCCGGTTGTCGATATGGCCGCAACGTCAGAACCCCCGGCAGAGCCCGTGGTCGGCGACGAAACCGTCGAACTTGTCATGGCCCAAGCAGAGCCCCAGACCACCGCCGAGCCGCAGGTCGTCACCCGCGTTTCCACTTCGGGCGGGCGGCAGTTTGGCATCAATGTTGGCAGCTTTCCCACCTCTTATGACGCCGAACGCATGCTTTTGCAGGTGCAGTTGCGTGAAAGTGCCACCCTGGCGCTGGGATTGCGCAAGGTTGTGCAACGCAAGGGCGGATGGGAAGCCAACTTTATGGGCCTCACCGAAGACGAAGCTGCCTTGGCCTGCCGCAAGTTGATCGCCCGCAATATCGAATGTGGAACGATCGGGTCGTGACCTGGGTCGTCCCACCGCCCGAACAACCCTTTTTGCCCATCTTGGGTCAACCTGGCAGGTTTGCCGTCCGGCGGATTTACTGCGTTGGGCGCAACTATGCTGAACATGCCCGCGAAATGGGGCATGATCCTTTTGCAGAGCCCCCGTTTTTCTTTCAAAAACCGGCAACGGCCCTGGTCCATTCAGGCAGCACCCTGCCCTATCCCCAAGCCACAGCAGATCTGCACCACGAGGCGGAACTGGTCGTGGCCCTGTCATCAGGCGGCGCGAATCTGACCGAAGATCAGGCTTTGGCTTGCGTTTACGGCTATGCCTGCGGCAACGATCTGACGCGCCGCGATCTGCAGGCCGCAGCAAAAGCGGCCCGCCGTCCGTGGGACATGGCCAAGGGCTTTGACCACTCGGCAGTGATCGGCGCGCTGTCGCCGCATCGTGGGGCGTCATGGCCGGACGGACAGATCAGCGCCACTATAGATGGGACTCTGCGCCAATCAGCCCGCTTATCCGACATGATCTGGCCCGTGGCGTCCCTTTTGGCGCATCTTTCCGCGCTGGTCACCCTTGCCCCGGGCGATCTGGTGATGACGGGAACTCCGGCAGGCGTGGGGCCCATCGCACGGGGTGAAACCTGCACCGTGCGCATCGACGGCCTGGATCCGGCCAGCGTAACGATCCAATAGCGCACCGCAGTTGGCGCAATCGCCCTTGACCGCAAGGCCGGTTCCGCGCCAAAGCGGATCCACAAAGGGAGGCTGCCATGACCTTTTCACGCCAGATCAAGATTGCCCCGTCCATTCTGTCGGCCGATTTCGCCAATTTCGGTGCGGAAATTCGCGCGCTTGAATCGCAAGGTGCCGATTGGGTCCATGTCGATGTGATGGATAACCATTTTGTGCCCAACCTCACCTTTGGCCCGGCCATGTGCAAGGCGATCCGTCCCCATATCAAGACGGTGATGGATGTGCATTTGATGATCTCTCCGGTCGATGCCTTCATCGAGGCCTACGCCGAGGCGGGCGCTGATGTGATCACCGCCCATCTGGAAGCTGGGGCCCATATCCACCGTACCCTTCAATCCATTCGCGGGACCGGAAAAAAGGCCGGTCTGGCGATAAACCCCGGCACCGGAATCGACGCCGTGGCGCATCTGTTGGATCTGACCGATCTGATCTGCGTGATGACAGTAAACCCTGGCTTTGGCGGCCAAAAATTCATCTCCTCGCAAATCGAAAAGATCGGCGCACTGCGTGCGATGATCGGCGATCGGCCCATTCACATCGAAATTGACGGCGGCGTCACCGTGCAAACAGCGCCGCTTGTTGTGGCCGCGGGCGCCGATATTCTGGTCGCCGGGTCGGCGGTGTTTGCCGGCGGATCTGTTGAAAATCCGGCCCCCTACGGCACCAACATGGCCGCGCTGCGCCGCGCCGCAGGCCCGGTTCAGGCCTGATTTCTTCCATTTTTGCCCTTGGCGATACTTGTGATTGATCTGCCGCATCCAGATCGTTACATTTGCAACAATCACTCGAATCGAGGTGCCCGATGACCACGCACAGCTTGCCCAAGGGAATGATCCGCGCCGTATCCTCTGCCGGACCGCATCAAGGCTATATGCCCGGTTTTGGCAATGATTTCGAAACCGAGGCCCTGCCCGGCGCGCTTCCGCAAGGCCAGAATTCGCCCCAAAAGGTGAACTATGGGCTTTACGGCGAACAGATGTCGGGCACGGCCTTTACCGCGCCCAGCCACCAGAACGAACGAACCTGGTGTTACCGAATCCGCCCTTCGGTCAAGCACACGCACCGTTTTGAAAAGATCGACCTGCCCTACTGGAAATCGGCGCCCCATGTGCTCCACGATGTCATCTCGCTGGGTCAATACCGCTGGGATCCCATTCCCCATTCGTCAGATCCGCTGACATGGCTGACGGGGATGCGCACCATGACCACGGCAGGGGATGTGAACACTCAAGTGGGAATGGCCGCCCATGTCTATCTGGTCACCGACAGCATGACCGATGCCTATTTCTATTCGGCCGACAGCGAAATGCTGGTGGTTCCGCAACAAGGCCGCCTGCGGTTTTGCACCGAACTGGGTGTGATCGATCTGGAGCCTCAGGAAATTGCCGTCCTGCCGCGCGGCCTTGTCTACCGTGTCGAGGTGCTGGAAGGTCCGGCCCGCGGATTTGTCTGCGAAAACTACGGGCAAAAGTTTCAACTGCCGGGCCGCGGGCCCATCGGCGCCAATTGCATGGCCAACCCGCGCGATTTCAAAACACCTGTCGCCGCTTTCGAAGATCGCGACGCCCCTTCCACGGTCACGATCAAATGGTGTGGGCAGTTTCACGTCACAAAGATTGGTCACAGCCCCTTGGACGTCGTGGCGTGGCACGGAAACTATGCCCCGGTGAAATACGATCTTAAAACCTATTGCCCGGTTGGCGCCGTTCTGTTCGACCATCCCGATCCGTCGATCTTTACTGTGCTGACGGCCCCCTCCGGGGTCGAGGGAACGGCGAACATCGACTTTGTTCTGTTTCGTGACCGCTGGATGGTGGCCGAAGATACCTTTCGCCCGCCGTGGTATCACAAGAACATCATGTCCGAATTGATGGGCAATATTTACGGTGTTTATGATGCCAAGCCGAAGGGTTTTGTTCCCGGTGGGATGAGTTTGCACAACATGATGTTGCCGCATGGCCCCGACAAAAACGCCTTTGAAGGCGCCTCGAACGCCGCGCTAAAGGCCGAAAAGCTGTCAGAAACCATGTCCTTCATGTTTGAAACGCGCTTTCCCCAGCATCTGACAGAATTTGCGGCGCGCCAAGCACCGCTGCAGGACGATTACATCGACTGCTGGGCCGACCTTGAAAAGAAATTTGACGGGACAGCGGGCAAGAAATGAACCGGATTGTCACCTTGGGGGTCAAGGGCGGCCCATCCTTGCGCGCGGGCGGGGCCATGCCGTCGTCCTCGCTGCTGGAACTTGATGGGCACAGCATCGTGATAGATGCCGGCTTGGGCGTTACGCGCGGATTGGTGCAGGCGGGCTTTGCGCTGAACCGGCTTAGCACGATATTCATCACCCATCTTCATTCCGATCATCTTCTGGAATTGGGGGCCTTGGTTCATACGGCTTGGACCTCGGGCCTGAAAACCCCCGTGCGCATTTTTGGCCCCGACGGTATCGCAGCCTATTGGACCGGGTTTGTGCAGGCCATGGCCTATGACATCCACCTGCGCGCGGTCGATGATGGCCGCATCCCACTGGACAGCTTGGTAACGATCATCCCCGTCACCCAAGGCACCGTGCCGTTTGACGGGTTGCACGTGCAGGCCCTTGCCGTGAACCATCCGCCGGTGAACTTTGCCTATGCTTATCGTTTTGACGGCACGAAAAGCGTCACCTTTTCAGGCGATACAGTGTACCATCCCCCCTTGGGCGATTTTGCCAAGGGCTGCGATGTTCTGGTGCACGAGGCGCTGTTGCCCGAAGGGATCGAGGCGATCTTGGCGCGGACAGGCGGCGGCGAAAAGCTGCGCCATCACCTGACGGGGGCCCATACGATGATCGACGATGTCGGACGCGTGGCGCAGGCGGCGGGCGCGGGCCGATTGGTGCTAAATCATCTGGTTCCATCGGATGATCCGGCCTTTACCGATGATCATTGGACGGGCAGGGCCGCCGCATCCTACAAGGGGCCGATTATCGTGGCCAAAGACGGAATGGAGATCCCGCTGTGAGCTTGCATCTTTCCTGGGTAGACAGCGCCAATCTGGCCCGATCTGACTTTCCGTTGAACAATCTGCCCTGCGGTGTCTTCTCCCACGGGCCGGAAGATCCGCGCTGCGGCATGGCCATCGGGGACTTTGTGCTTGATCTGACGGCCCTTGAAGAAGAGGGCCTGCTGACGCTGACGGGCGGGCCCTATCTGGACGTCCCCTTCTGGAACGAAGTGATGGAGGCCGGGCCAGACATCTGGGCCGACCTGCGCGCGCAGGTCACCGCCCATCTGGCCAAAGGCGCGCCCACCCGCGCGGCTATTGAACCGCATCTGTTGCCCCTCGGCGCGGTCACGCTGCACCTGCCCTTTCTGGTCAGCGAATACACCGATTTCTATTCTGGCAAACATCACGCGATGAATGTCGGCACCATGATGCGCGGGGCCGAAAATGCCTTGCCGCCCAACTGGTTGCATATACCTATCGGCTATAATGGGCGGGCGTCGTCGGTCGTGGTCTCGGGCACACCGGTGCGCCGCCCTTGGGGTCAGGTCAAGGGGCCTGATCATGCCGTGCCGGCCTTCCAACCCTCGCGCCGTTTTGACATCGAACTGGAATTGGGCGCGGTTGTGGGCCAAGGCTCGACCCTCGGCCGGCCCGTTACCGTCGAAGAAGCTGATGCGATGATCTTCGGCTTTGTGCTGCTGAACGACTGGTCGGCGCGCGATATTCAAGGCTGGGAATATCAACCCCTTGGGCCGTTTCAAGCCAAGGCCACCGCGACTACCATCAGCCCATGGATTGTGATGACCGCCGCCCTTGAGGCGCACCGCACCAGCACACCAGAGCGGGAAAAGCCCCTGCTGCCCTATTTGCATGAACCGCGCCCCATGTTGTTTGATATTGAACTTGAGGTGGCCCTTGCGCCGATGGGCCAACCTGAAACGGTGATCGCGCGCACAAATTACAAGGAAATGTACTATTCTGCGGCCCAACAACTGGCGCATCACACCACATCGGGTTGTGCCATGAATGTGGGCGATCTTTTGGGCTCTGGCACCATTTCGGGGCCGCAAAAAGGCAATCGCGGCAGCTTGATGGAACTGTCTTGGGGGGGCAAGGAACCCTTCGAGGTGGCGGGCGGAACGCGCAGTTTCATCGAAGACAACGACACGCTGACCCTGCGCGGATACGCCCGGGGGGATGGGTTCAAGATTGGGTTTGGGGCGTGTGTGGGTCAAGTGATCCCGGCGCTTGCAGACCCCTATGCAAGGAAGAAATGATGGCCAAGGCATTCGCATCGCAAAGTGATCTTGCGGAAAAGAAAACCAGCTTTACCGAAATCGGCGCAGGCCTGTACGCCTTCACCGCCGAGGGCGATCCGAACACCGGCGTCATTATCGGGGACGAAAGTGTCATGGTCATCGAAGCACAGGCCACCCCGCGCTTGGCGCGCAAGGTGATCGACTGCATCCGAACCGTCACGGACAAGCCCATCAGCCATGTTGTGCTGACCCATTACCACGCGGTGCGCGTTCTGGGGGCCAGCGCCTATGGCGCGCGCGAGGTGATCATGTCTGACCGGGCCCGCGCCATGGTGGCAGAACGCGGCGCCGAAGATTGGGCCAGCGAATTTGGCCGCTTTCCCCGCCTGTTTCAGGGCCACGAAGAAATTCCGGGCCTGACCTGGCCCACGACAACCTTTTCCGACAGCCTGACTGTCTATCTGGGCCGCCGCCGGGTGGACATTCTGCATCTGGGCCGCGCCCATACGGCTGGTGATGCCGTGGTCTGGGTCCCCGACGCCGAGGTGATGTTCACCGGCGATATCGTGGAATATCATTCGGCCTGCTACTGCGGTGATGGGCATTTTGCCGATTGGCCGCAAACCCTTGCCAATATCGCGGGCTATGATCCGGTCGCTATCGCCCCGGGGCGCGGTGACGCGCTGATCGGCCGCGACATGGTGGCAAAGGCGCTGACGGCCACGGCGGATTTTGTCGACAGCACCTATCGCCCGGCGGCACGCGTTGCGGCGCGCGGCGGCAGCCTGAAAGAGGCTTGGGATGCCGTGCGGGCCGAATGTGACCCAAAGTTCAACGCTTTTGCCATTTACGAACACTGTCTGCCCTTCAACGTTGCCCGCGCCTTTGACGAAGCGCGCGGCATCGATACCCCACGCATCTGGACCGCCGATCGTGACCGCCAGATGTGGGAAGACCTGCAAGGATAACCCATGGAAAAACCGCCCCATTACGGACCCAACCGCGGCGAACTGTGGTTTCGACTGGCCGTGTCCATCGGCGGCTTGGGCCTTGTGGGGGCAATGCTTGCGGTGCGCGGCGTGCCCTCTGGCCCGGCTCTGGTCGAGGTTTTGGGCATCCCGCTTGCCCTGTTTGGCGGTACAATTGCCTGGACCGCCCGCAAACTGATCCGGCGTGACCATCCTGAAAAGGACGACTGACCGAATGGCCTTTGACTATTCCCCCTATCCCTATGTCCCCCCGCCCGGCCTGACTGCGCCCGAGCCGCGTCACAAGGTGGCCATCATCGGCGCGGGGCCGATTGGCCTTGCCTTGGCGGTCGAACTGGCAAACCACGGTGTGGCCTCGGTGGTGCTGGACGATAACAATGTCGTCTCGGTCGGCAGCCGGGCCATCTGCTGGTCCAAACGCAGCCTGGAAATTCTGGACCGTCTGGGCGTGGGCGAAACCTGCTTGGCCAAGGGCGTAACCTGGAAAGTCGGGCGCACCTTTCACCGCGACAAAGAGGTGTTCAACTTTGATCTTCTGCCCGAAGACGGGCACAAGATGCCCGCCTTCATAAACCTGCAGCAGTATTACGTCGAAGAGTTTCTGGTCGCGCGCGCGCAGGCTTTGGGCGTGGATTTGCGCTGGAAAAACAAGGTCACAGACGTCGTGCAAGGCGCAGACCACGCCCGCCTGACCGTTCAAACGCCGGATGGGCCTTACCACCTTGATGCGGACTGGGTCATCGCCTGTGACGGCGCACGCAGCCCCGTGCGCACGATGATGGGGCTGGAATTCGACGGTGAGCTGTTCGAAGAGCGCTTCTTGATCGCCGATATCGAAATGCAGGCCGATTTTCCGTCTGAACGCTGGTTCTGGTTTGAACCGGGGTTTCACAACGGCCAGTCGGCCCTGCTGCACAAGCAGCCCGACAACATCTATCGCATCGATCTGCAATTGGGTTGGAACACCGACCCCGAGGTCGAAAAGCAGCCAGAGCGGATCATTCCGCGCATCGAAAAGGTCGTGGGCCATGCCAACTTCAAGCTCGACTGGACGTCAATCTATACCTTCCAGTGCCGACGTTTGAAAAAATTTGTCCATGACCGTGTGATCTTTGTCGGCGATTCCGCCCATGTCGTCTCGCCCTTTGGCGCGCGCGGGGGCAATGGGGGCTTGCAAGACGTCGATGCCCTTGGCTGGCGACTGGCCGCGGTGGTCATGCAAAAAGCAAAGCCCGCGCTTTTGGCGGCTTATGACCAAGAGCGGTGCTTTGGCGCGGATGAGAACCTGCTGAATTCTTCGCGCGCCACCCGGTTCATGTCCCCCTCCGAGGGGGCCGAACGGCTGTTTCGCGATGCGGTTCTGGCCTTGGCGGGCAAGGCTGCCTTTGCCCGGCCCATGGTGAATTCAGGGCGCCTGTCGCGGCCTTGCGCCTATCCGCTGACCGGGGCCGATGATCCGGCGCTGCCGATGAGCGCGCGGCCCGGCATGGTGGCCCCCGATGCGCCTTTGGCACAGGGTTGGCTCAGCGAGTCCCTGCGCGGGCAAATGGTGATTTTGGCACTGAATTGCCCGGCCCCGCAGATTGGGATCACGGCTCTGCAGCCCGAGGTAACACCCCTTCTGGCCCAGCGCTATTTGGGTCAGGCCGCCCAGGCACTGTATTTGATCCGGCCCGATCAAGTGGTCGCGGCCCGTTGGATTTCGCCGCAGGCCAATCAGATTCAGGCGGCAAATCGCGCCGTGTGGGAGGGCCATTGATGACGCTGATCACCGCTGCAAACCTCGGCCAGCCAGACGATGTTTATGCGGCGCTTCTGGCCGCGCATCGCGGGCTGACCGCTGATCAGCAGGCCGCGCTGAATGCCCGTTTGATCCTGATCTTGATGAACCATATCGGCGATCCACAGGTTCTTGGCGCGGCCTTGGAGTTGGCGAAAGAGACGCCGTAAGCCGACCCGCGAGATCTGAAGAAATACCAATCTCGTTGCGAATCAGATATTTGCGGCGCTCGGCCTAACGTGGGGGTCTTTTTTTGGCGATCCAACGGATCCACCGCTGCCCGGCGATCCGCAGATCCTTTGCCGTGACCATCGGCGGCAACATGCCGTGTGAACACCCGAAGGGGAAGTGGTGGCGAGGGGGGGATTTGAACCCCCGACCCCGCGATTATGAGTCGCGTGCTCTAACCAACTGAGCTACCTAGCCACACCGTCGGCACGCGTATTAGACGGGCATCGGGGCGTCAAGAGGATTCTTCACCTCATGGGCCACGCGCGGGCGACCCGAGGCGGTTACCGTCACCACAGCCTCGATGAACATCGATTGTCCTTCCACCTCGGCCGCGCGAATATCCCGCTGAACGGTCAGCCGCAAATCTTCCGCGCCGCTCGCCCTTGCGCGGGCCGTGGCCTCTGCGGTCAGATGGGCTTCCATCGCGGCCAAGGCGTCATCGCGGTTGGAAAAATTCTGTAATCCTTCGGCAAGATGCAAGGTGAACCGCCCTTCCGAAGGGCTGGTAATCTGTCCTGTCGCCCTTTGGCTAATCTGACCCACGACAGCGCCGATCGCATTGGCAACCCCGGCATGTTCGGGCAGGATCATCGGGCAGCCCAACCGCTGGCCCACCGCGCCATAATAGCTGGGGGCAGAGGCGCCCAGCCCGATCACAGGCACCGCCAGACGCGCCGAAAGGGCCAGAATCCCGCGGTGCTGGGCAAGTCCTGCCGTGGTCAGTGCATGGCGGGCCAAGGTTTCGGGCGGATCAGTCCCAATTTCATCCTCGGCAAAGGCCGCTTCCAACAGGCACTCGACGGTCTGCTGTGTCAATTGATCCACGATCTGCTGCGCCAGCGGATCGGGGCCGTCGGCAAACCGGTCGCCTGCGCCATTGCGCCGCTTGGCAAGCAGGGTCATCGCCTTCACGGCCGCGCGGCCATCCCAGGCCGACAGGCGGCCCAGAACATGGCTGGCATCAGATGGGGTGACCCCGGCGATCATCACAAGCCCGCGCGCAACAAGCCGCTCCATCGCCGCCACTTCCAACCGCGATGTCAGCGCAGCGTTAAGTGGCATGGGCGCTGTAACGCGCGCCAGCACCGCAGATTCGCGCGCCGACAACCCTCCCGCCTGCCCGAACATCGGAATGACAAAGCGGCCATCAAATTCGCCCACCGCATCGCTGCCCAAGGCCCGATCAAGGGTGTCGTGCACCATCTTGGCATGGTCCACCGCCAAAAGGGACACCGGGATCAAGCGGCGCGGCCCCAGCCGCAAACCGCCCGTCAGGCCCTCGGTGACCAGATGCACCTCGCTGTCGCCGCCAAGGCCGGTGGTGCGCATCGCCACCGCCTCGACCATGGTGCGAAAGCCGCCAACACGGGCCCCTTCGGGATCTATTTCCGGCAGACCGTCCTTCAGGATGGCCACATCGGTCGTGGTCCCGCCGATGTCTGACACCAACGCATCCTTTTCCCCGGTCAGCCACCGTGCCCCGACGATCGACGCCGCAGGCCCGGACAGAATGGTTTCAATCGGCCGCTCGCGCACCATGGCGGCCGAAATTAGCGCCCCGTCGCCGCGCACCACCATCAAGGGGGCCGTGATCCCCTTGGTGGCCAGATGCCGTTCGCAGGCGGCAACCAGGCCGTCGATCATGCCGATCAGGCGCGCATTCAAGACCGCCGTCAGCGCCCGTTTGGGACCGTTCAACTTGGCCGAAAGTTCGTGGCTGCAGGTCACGGGGCGCGCCGAAACGCGGCGGATCAGATCGCGGGCAATGATTTCATGCGCGGGGTTGCGGGTGGCAAAACGCGCCGCCACGGCAAACCCCATCACTTCGGGGCCCAGATGTTCAACGGCGGTTTGCAGCCCGGCCATATCCAACGGCGCGCCTTCGGTGCCCGCATGGGTGTGACCGCCCACAAGCCGGATCACCGGGTCGCCCTTCAGCGCCTCGGTCAAACCGCCCCGGGTCAGATCATCGTCATCAAATCCGATGAAAATCAGGGCCACGCGCCCGCCCTGCCCCTCAACAAGGGCATTGGTGGCCAGCGTGGTCGACAGCGACACAAGCGCCACCTCAGCGGGGGCGATTCCCGCCAGATCCAACGCGGCATCCACCGCCTTGCCGATCCCGATGGCCAGATCACCGCGCGTGGTCAGCGACTTGGCCTTGCCGATCACTCGGTCGGCCGTTTCGTCCAGGATCACCGCATCGGTGTAGGTGCCGCCAGTGTCGACGCCAAGGAAGTAGGCCATAGGGTTCTCATTTCGGTTGCGCGCCGTCGGTGAATACGGCGCTTTGCGCAAAAGGTCAGCCCCCATCGCGGCGTTTTGACCGGGATTTGCGGCAAAAGCCCCTTGGGGCGCCTGCCCCCCTCTCGCCTTTGGGATGGGGGCGCATTAGGGAAGGGTCATGCAAACCGCTGACCTTCCCCTTGTGCACGATATCGTCCTACTTGGCGGCGGTCACAGCCATGCGCTGGTGGCCTTGATGTGGGCCATGGCCCCGCTGCCCGGCGTGCGCCTGACCATCGTCACCCCGCAGGCGGCGGCACCTTATACGGGCATGCTGCCGGGCTTTGTGGCAGGGCATTATACTCGCAACGAGATCATGATCGATCTGGTGGCGCTGGCGCGCCGGGCCGGGGCGCGCATCATCCTGGACCGTGCCATGGGCATCGACCGCGCCGCCAAAAAGTTGATTTTGGCCGACCGTGGTCCGCTGGGTTATGACGTTCTTTCTGTCGATATTGGAATCACCTCGGATCTGCCCGATCTGCCGGGATTTGCCGAATATGGCCTGGCGGCCAAACCCCTTGGCCCCTTCGCCGCCCGGTGGGAAAGCTTTGCCCGCAGCCCCCGGGGGCAGGGCGCGCGCGTTGTGGTCGTGGGCGGCGGTCTGGGCGGGGTCGAATTGGCGCTGGCGGCAAAGCATCGGCTGGCCGCGTCCGGCCCTCCGCCGCAGGTATCTGTCGTTGAACGGGGCGATGCGGCCCTGTCGGCCCTTGCGCCGCGCCTTCGGGCGGGCCTGCTGCGCGCGCTGAAGGGGGCCGGGATCGTCCTGAACCTGAACGCGGCCCCCTCGCAGATGGATGCGACCGGGCTAACGCTGCACGATGGGCGCAGGCTGCCCGCCGATCTGGTGCTGGCGGTGGCGGGCGCGCGGCCCCAAGATTGGCTGCGCCAAACCGGATTGACCCTGCATGATGGCTTCATCTGGGTCGACAAAAACCTGCGCACCAGCGACCCCGCGATCTTTGCCGCAGGCGATTGTGCCCATCTGTCCCATGCTCCTCGGCCCAAGGCGGGGGTATTTGCGGTGCGTCAGGCCCCTGTCTTGCTGGCCAATCTGAAGGCAGCAATCATGGGCCGGGCCCTGCTGCCCTATGATCCGCAGCGCGATTATCTGAAGCTGACCTCGCTTGGCGGCAAAATGGCCTTGGGCGAGAAATGGGGTCTTGTCGCGCAAGGTGCGGCCCTGTGGCGCCAAAAAGACCGGATTGACCGCGCCTTCATGGCAAAATTCGCGCCCCTGCCGATGGCCGCCCCCGATCTGCCCCCAATGGCGGCACAGGTGCCCGGGCTCATCGATGCCTTGGGCGATCGGCCGCTCTGTGGCGGCTGCGGGGCTAAGCTGGGGCCGGCGGCCTTGGCCAGCGCCTTGGCCGGCCTGCCCCCCGCGCGGCGGCCCGATGTCCTGCGCGGCGCAGGTGATGATGCGGCCGTTCTGACCCACGGGACAGGGGTCCAGGTGATCACGACAGACCATCTGCGCGCCTTTACCGCCGACGCGCATCTGATGGCCCGGCTGACCGCCATTCACGCCTTGGGCGACATCTGGGCCATGGGCGCCGCCCCGCAGGTGGCGCTGTCGCAGATCATCCTGCCGCGCATGTCAGATATCAAAGCCGCCCAGACGCTTGCCGAGATTACCGCAGCCGCCTCTGCGATCTTTGGGGCCGAAGGCGCAGAACTGGTGGGCGGCCACACCTCTGTCGGGGCCGAGTTGACCATCGGCTTTACCGTGACAGGGTTGGCCCACCATCCCGTGGGCAAGGCCGGGGCGCAGGCCGGGGATGCGCTGATCCTGACCAAGCCGATTGGCACCGGAACGATTTTAGCGGCAGAAATGGCCGGAACGCAGATGCCCGGGCTGATCCTGGGAGAGGCGGTGGCAAGCGCCTTTGCCAGCATGGGCCGCGCTCAGGGCCCCGCCGCGCGAATCTTGGCCCCCCACGCCCACGCCATGACAGATGTCACAGGTTTCGGACTGGCCGGGCATCTTCTTGAACTGCTGACCCCGGGCGATCTGTCGGCCGATCTATTCGCCGGGGCGATCCCCGTGCTGCCCGGCGCACTGGCCCTTGCGGCGGGCGGCGCCGCATCCTCGCTGGCAATTGCCAACCGCGCCGGGGCGCTGGGGCGGTTGATCATGCCCGAAGGTCCACTCAAGGCGCTGATGGTGGATCCACAAACCTGCGGCGGTTTGTTGGCCGCCGTTCCCCAAGACAAAGCCGCGCAGCTGGTCCAGCAATTACAAGCCGCTGGCGCCGAGGCTGCGTGCATCGGCGTCGTCGCGGCGGGGCCTGCGGCGGTGCGCTGTGGCGCGGGAACGCAGACCGTCTAGACCAGGGCGCGCACAGCGCCCGCAACCCGGGCCGCCACATCGGGCAGATCGGACAGATCCAACCTTTCGGCGGCGATTTCGGCAAACCGGCCCTCGGCCACGCGGGCGCGGTGTTTGCGATAGCGCGGATCATAATGCTGGTCCATCAACGAGGCCGCCAAAGACTCATAGTGCCCGCCCGCCGCCATGGCCTGCCAGCCCTCGATCACCTCTGCGGCATGGGCCGGGCGCAATTGGCCGATGATCCCCGCCAACCGCGCCGGATCGGCAATCAAATCCCCATAGGCGCGGGTCAAATAACGCGCGCGCGCCAGGGCTGGCACGGAAAGGGCCACGCGCGGGGCAGACTGCATGGCCTTCCACAATTGCACAGGCAGCCGGATATTTCCCACTTTCGAACTTTCCGCCTCCACCACCACGGGGCGGGCCGGGTCAAGCCGGGCAATCTGCAGGGCAAGCGCGGTGTCAAAGCCCTTTTGTTCGGGCTGTCCGCCCGACATGCCGCCGAACAGACTGCCGCGATGCCGCGCCAGCCCCTCAAGATCAAGCACTTGCAGGCCAAAACCGGGCAGAAGATTCAAGATATCCGTCTTGGCAGAGCCTGTATTGCCGTCCAGTACCACCAAAGGCGCGGGAAAGGCGGTGTCGTTCAGCGCGCTGACAACCTGCGAACGATAGGCTTTGTAGCCGCCCGAAACCGTATCCACCCGCCACCCGATCTGGCCCAGAATGATGGCAAACGACCCTGACCGTTGCCCTCCTCGCCAGCAATACACCAAGGGCCTCCAGCCGCCCGACATTTGCGACAGCGGGCCCAGAAGATGACCCGCCACATTGCGCGCCACCAAGGCCGCGCCCAGTTTCTTGGCCACAAAGGGTGATTGCTGCTTATAAATCGTGCCCACTTCGTGCCGCTCTTCGTTCGACAAGGCGGGCAAATTGATGGCACCGGGAATATGATCTTCGGCGTATTCGGCAGGCGATCGCACATCGATGATCGTATCGAAGGGCAAAGACGACAGATCGGCCAAGGGGGGAAGGATTATCGGCATAGGGGCCTGATAGGGCAAAGAGCCGCCCGGGGGAAGTCGGCCCGGCCGCCCCTCACAGGCCCTGCTCCAGCCGGTCCACCAGCGTGGCCAGCATCGCCCGGCACCGATCGATCTGCTCGGCGCTGACATATTCGTCGGGCTTGTGGCCCTGCATCATCGATCCGGGGCCGCAAACTACCGTCGGAATGCCAAGGCGGGCATCAAACAGACCGCCCTCGGTGCCAAAGGCCACTTTCATCGTGCCATTTGCGCCCGTCAGGGATTTGACAAACTGCACCACCTCGGCCTGCGGCGGGGTTCCCAGACCCGGATAATCCCACAGACGGGCGACGTGAATATCCGCTTCGGGGAACGTGTCGCGCAGCGGGGCTACGATGGCCCCCGCCGCCGCGCGGATGCGGGCAATGATCGCCTCCATGTCATCTTGCGCCAGCGCGCGAATTTCGAAATCGACGCTGGCGTGATTTGGCACGATGTTCACTTGCACCCCGCCGGTCATGATTCCGGCATGGATCGTGGTATAGGGCACATCGTAATCGCCGTCCTGCGCCCCCGTGGCCGCGATCTCGGCCTGTAAAGCCCGCAGCGCAGTGATGAAATCGGCCGCCAGATGCAGCGCGTTCAGCGCCATGGGGGCAAGGGCGGAATGGCCCTCGCGCCCGGTGCAGGTCGCCCGCAGCGCAACCTTGCCCTTGTGCCCCGTGGCAACTTGCAGCCCTGTCGGCTCTCCCACGATGCAGAACCTTGGCCGGTGGGGGGCCGCCTGCAAAAGATCGATCAGGGAATGAACGCCCATACAGCCGATCTCTTCATCATAAGACAGGGCCAGATGCAGCGGTGTCTTCAAGGGTCGGCGGGCCGCGTTCAACGCCGCCTCGATCGCGCAGGCGACAAACCCCTTCATATCAGCCGCCCCGCGCCCATAGTACCGCCCCTCGCGAAAGGTCAGGGCATGGGGCGGCACGGTCCAGCTTTGCCCCTCGACCGGCACGACATCAGTATGTCCCGACAACATGACACCGCCTGCGATATCGGGGCCGACCGTGGCAAAAAGATTGGCCTTGTGACCATGGGCATCAAGGATCAAGCGGGCGGTGATCCCCGCCTCGCCCAGAATCTCGGTGACATAGCGCATCAGATCCATGTTCGGCCGATGCGACGTGGTATCAAAGGCCATCAAGCGGGCAAAGATCGTTTGGAAGGGCACGGTATCGGTCCAATATCGGGGGCAACCAGTGCCCACCCAGAATGTCCGCCTGTGATACGGGGTTTCCCTTGGCGGCGAAAGCCCCCAGCCTTTTCATTCGGCGCGGCGGGTGGCAGGGTGGCTGAATGGCGCGCGAGTGTGGAGGTTGCATGGTGAAGTCAGGTTTTCTGGCGGTTGGGCTGATGGCTTTGGGCGGCACCCTGCAGGCGCAAGACGCAGCACCCGCGCCGCGTCCCAACATCGATGCGGCCCTGCGCGCAGAACCGGGGGCCGTGGCCCAAGTGATGGCCGCGCAAGATCTTTACGCACTGTCCCTGAGCCAGAATGATGCCTTGGCCGCCCTTGCCGCCGGGCGGATCATGTCCGGGGTCACCCTTTCTGCGCTGCCGCGCCGCCCGGTGTCGGGATCCGCGCCCGACGGGCCGTCTGCCCCCCAGATGCCCGGCGCCGCCGCCATGTTTGACCGCGCCAAACGGTTGACCCTGGACGAGGGATTGGCCGCCCTGATCGAATCCGAACGCGCCGCGTCCACCGCCGCGCCGCAGCTCATCGTGGGGGCCAGCGAGGGCAGTGTGCCCGCTCAGTCGCAGGACACATGGGATCTGGCATTTTACGCCGGATCCCTTGCCGAAATTGCCGTGATCGGGCCGGGGACCGCCGTCTTGCAAATCACCGTGCAAGACGCGCAAGGGCGGATGATCTGCCAACAGGCCGGGCCAAGGGACAGGCTCTATTGTCCCTTCGTGCCGCAGGAAAACGGCCAATTTTCGGTCATCGTCGGTAACTTGGCGGCGCAAAGCACAGGCTACCGTCTGCTGACAAACTGAGGGCCTTGGCACGCACGCCGAAGCAAACTGCGCAGAACGGCGGGCCGTTGCTGCGCAGCGCCTGTTTTCGGCCTTAAGCGGCCATCTCGCTCATTTTCACGACCCGGCCCTCGGCCACAGATTTGATGGCCGCATCGGCCAGCGCCAGTGCAATCAAGCCGTCTTCACCCGATGGTTCTGCCTTGCCATGGCCCGACAGCGCCGCGATGAATTGCGCAATCTCGGCCGCATAGGCCTCGGTATAGCGGGTCATGAAGAAATCATGCAGCGGCGGGCGGGTATATCCTGCGCCCGTGGCCACCTCGATCGACACCGGGCGCTGATTTTCGGCCGAAACAGCGCCTTTGGATCCGTGAACTTCGATCCGCTGATCATAGCCATAGGTGGCCCGGCGCGAATTCGAAATCATCGCCTGCTTGCCGCTCGCCGTTTTCAGCAGCACTTGCACGGAATCGAAATCGCCCGCCACACCGATGGCTGGATCCACCAGAACCGCCGCCGTGGCGACGACTTCGGAAATCTCTTCGCCCAAAAGAAAGCGGGCCATGTCGAAATCATGGATCGTCATGTCTCGGAAGATTCCGCCCGACCGCTTGATGTAATCGACCGGCGGCGCACCCGGATCGCGCGAGGTGATCACAACCATTTCCACATCGCCAATCGTGCCCTTGTCGATCTCGGCCCGAACGGCCCGGAAATGCGGGTCAAAGCGGCGGTTGAACCCCACCATCAGCGTTCCTTTATGGGCGCGAACCACCTGAAGGCAGGATTTGACGCGTGACAAGGACAGATCAATCGGCTTTTCGCAGAACACCGCCTTGCCGGCTTTCACAAACTGCTCGATCAGATCGGCATGCGTGTCTGTGGGCGTGCAAATCACCACGGCATCAATGTCTTTGGCGGCCAGAATCGCGTCAATCGTGCGAATCTCGCAGCCGTACTGATCGGCAATCGCCTGCGCCGCCGCCGGAAAGGCATCGGCCACCGCCACAAGTTTGGCCCCCGCATCGCCCGTCACCGCTTTTGCATGCACCTTGCCAATGCGCCCCGCGCCCAGCAGACCAAATCTTACCGTCATGTCCGTCTCCTACGTTTTGGCCGCTACTCGGGATAGGCCCCGGCCACATTTTGATCAAAGTCCACCAAGGTTCCGGTCATCACGCCGGACTCTGGCGACAACATATAACTGGCAAGTCCCGCCACATGGGCCGGCTTGACCAACATTCCAAAGGGTTGGCGGGCCTCGGCCAGCGCCAGCCAATCATCGCCCGCGCCATGAAACCGCCTTTGGGTGTCATCTTCGCCGGGCGTATCCATCCAGCCGCAATTGATGCCATTGACGCGAATTTTGTGGCCGCGCAAGGCCTGTGCCGCGTTCTTCGTGACATTTCCCAGCGCCGCCTTCGACGCGGAATAGGGCGCCAGAAACGATTGGCCGCAATGAATGACCATCGACAGAATATTGACCGCCGTGGCGGCATAGCCCCCGTCAACTGCCAACTGCGAAAACCGCTGCAGGGCAAAGAACGGGCCGCGGGTGTTGATCGCGATATGCTTGTCAAAATCTTCTGGCGTGGTGGTCAAGATCGATCCGCGTTCGGTGGTGGCCGCCGAATTGACCAGCGCCGTGATCGGGCCAAAACGGTTCGCGGCCCGGTCGATCAGGGCGATGGCATCTTCCACCTTGGCCATATCGCACGGGATGAACCGTACCTCCGCCCCGGTCGTCTTGCGCAGCAGATCGGCGGCCGCTTCCCCTTCGGTCACGCGCCGCCCCGACAGGACAACCTTTTGGCAGCCATCGGCGATCAGGGCCTGCGCAATGGCCAGACCAAGACCCTGCGTTCCGCCAGAAATGACGGCCGTGGTCCGCGAATGATCAACCATGTGCGGGCTCGCTTCCCTTGACACCGGTGATATAGCTGACGATGTCGTTGCCGTCCGTCTCACCCTTGTTCAGGCTGGCAACGATCCGACCGCGCCGAAACACGACAATCCGGTCGACCAGATCAATCACCTGCCGCAAGTTGTGACTGACCAGAACCAAGGGCACGCCCCGCTCTTTCAAGCCGCGAATGATGTTTTCCACCTGCGCGGTTTCCTGCACGCCCAGCGCGGCCGTCGGTTCATCCATGATCACAAGTTTGCTGGCAAAGGCAGCCGTCCGCGCGATGGCAACGCATTGCCGCTGCCCACCCGACATGTTGCGGATCGGGTTGTCCACGTTGGGAATTTTCACCGCCGTGGTTTTCAACGCCTCCAGCGTCCGCTCGCGCATCGTTTTGCGGTCCAGCCAGGAAAACGGCCCCAGACGAAACTTGAACAACTCGCGCCCCAGAAACAGATTGGAAGGCACATCCAGATCGTCCGCCAGCGCAAGGGTCTGGAACACGGTTTCAATGCCGGCCTCGCGCGCCTCGAGCGGGCCCGCATGATTGGTTTCGCGGCCGTCAAAAAAGATCTGGCCGGCCGTGCGCTGCTCAACGCCGGTGATCTGGCGCACAAATGTCGATTTGCCCGCGCCGTTGTCGCCGACCACCGCCACATGCTCGCCCGCACGCAGAATGAAATTGGCATCCTCCAGCGCCTGCACCCCGCCGTAGTATTTGGTCAATCCGCGTGTTTCCAAAACGATATCGGTCATGATTATCCCCGCACCCGGCCTTTTTGGCGCCATTGATCCAAGACCACGGCCCCCACAATAATCGCGCCCTTCACCATTTCCTGATAATAGGCATCCAGCTGAATCGAGGTGAACCCCGAGATGATCACCGAAAAGATCCCGGCCCCCAGCACCGTGCCCACAATCGACCCGCGCCCGCCCGACAGGCTGATGCCACCGATCACGGCCATGGCAATGGCGTCCAGTTCATACATCACCCCCATGCCCGCCTGCGCCGTCAGATTTTTTGACGTCAGCAAGACCGACGCCGCCGCGGCAAGCATCCCCGCGATCGTATAGACCAGCACCTTGTGCCGATCCACGTTGATCCCCGACATCCGCGCAGCCGCCTCGTTTGATCCGATGGCATAGCTGCGCTTGCCATAAAGCGTGTAGATCATGATCAGATGAAACAGCACCGCCAACGCCACAAACACAACCGCGGGATTCTGGCCATCCCAGGAAAAAAGACCAAAGGTCAGCTTGCCCAGCACATCGCCATTGGCCAACTCGCCATAGCTTTCGGTGGGAAACGACACCGGTTGGCCATTAGACCACCAGCGCGCCACGCCGCGGGCAGAAACCATCATGCCCAAGGTCGCGATAAAAGGCGGGATCTTGGTATAGGCAACCAGCAAACCATTGATCATACCTGCAATCGTGCCGCACACCAACCCCACGGCGATGGGCACGATCACGGGCAGATCCATGGCCCAGTCGCCAAACACCGCCTTGGGGTTCGGCGCCCCGTTCACCAACGCGGTCTGTGCAAAACTCATCGTGATCATGGCCGTGGCACCGACGACGGACCCTGCCGACAAATCGATTCCGCCCAGAATGATCACCTGCGTCACGCCCAGCGCGATGATCCCGGTGATCGACACTTGCAAAATGATGATGTCCAGCCGCTGCTGGTTGAACAAGGTATCCACATTGTCGCGCATGTTGAACAAAAAGCTGGTTCCGTTCAGCCGGTTCAGGCCTTCGAACACCAAGATGATCAGCACCAGCGCCGCCAGAACATTCCATTCAGAGGCGCGCGATTTCTTGGTCGGGTCGTATTTCAGGCCACCCAAGCCGTGGTTTGTCTGCGACACGTGACGTCCCCCAAATTGCTTTGCTATCCTCGGTCCGGGGCCCAGCCCCCTGCAAGGGAAAAGAGGGCGGAGCTTTCGCGCCGCCCCCCTTTTTTAAGTCAGGTCAAATCAGTTCTTGGCCAGATAGTCAGCCACGTTGGCTGCGGTCACCAGTTGGAACGGAATATAGACCTTCTGGTCCACCGCTTCGCCTTTGGACAGCTTGACAGCAGCGTCCACCGCGCCCGACCCTTGGCCAGCCGCATCCTGGAACACCGTCACGTCCAGATCGCCCGCTTGCATCGCAGCCAGCGCGTCCTGGGTCGCGTCAACACCGCCAACCACAACCGACGCCATGTCGATTCCGGCCGCTTTCATCGCCTGAATGGCACCAATGGCCATTTCGTCGTTGTTGGCGATCACGCCATCAAACGCCGTCCCGGTCGACAACCAGTTGGTCATCAACGACTGGGCCTGATCACGGCTCCAGTTTGCGGTCTGCTCGTCGATGATGTTCAAGGTCACAGCGCAGGTACCGGCCGCCATTACGTCATGAATGTCGGCGGTCCGCTGTACGGCGGCCTGGTTGGAAAGCTCGCCCATCATCACGTAAACATTGGCGTTGTCTTTGCCAGCGGCTTTCAACTGTGCGCAAACTTCGATGGTCTCCAGCGTGCCCGAATCCACTTCGTTCGATGCCACGAAAGCCTGGTTGTCAGGCAGCGTGTCAACGTTGATCGGCTGACGGTTCACGTAAACCAGCGGCACGCCCGCAGCGGCAGCGGCATCCGACATCGCTTGCGTGGCCGAGGTATCGACCGGGTTCACGATGATCGCGGTGACGCCCGACGCGATGAAGTTGTTGATCTGGTCAAGCTGCTTGGCCACATCGTTCTGCGCGTCTTCGATCTGCACCGCCACGCCATTGGCGTCGGCATAGCTTTGGATGCCGTTGCGCAGAACGGTCAGAAAGTTGTCGTCGAACAGGGCCATCGAAACGCCGATGCCATCTGCCATGGCGCTGGTGCCCATCAGGGCCGCAAATCCAGCTACGATAAGGGTCTTTTTCATGTCTCTCTCCTCCACTGATGGTGTCCCGGCTGCACCGTTCTCTCCCCGCCGGACCGCCCGTTCGGGCGGGTATTCTCGCTTGGGCGGCCTTAGGCGGCCACACCCGCGCGGATGAATTCCATTGACGCGGCAAAGGCCGGCTTGGCATCGACAAGCGCATGCACGGATGATGCGAAAGGCTCATAGCTGATCGCGCCCAAGTACCCGGCGGCCCGCAGCATGCGGATCTGCGCCACGTTGCCCAGCACATCATCGCCGTCCACCAACACGCGGTGTCCATCGCGCATGTCATCCAGATAAAGCGCGTCTTTCACGCCAGAAACATGAACGATTCCCGTCAGTTCCGGGAAAATCGGCCCAAAGCCGGCCAAGGCGTGATGAAAGGTATCATGCACCATGAAATAGGTCCCCTCACCGCCCACGGCCGCGATGCAATCGGCCAGAACATCCTTGTAGCGTAAGGAGCAAACCTCAAACCCCAAGGGCTCGACCATGGCCTTCAGCCCGTAAGCTTTCAGCATTGGCAACATCTCTTTCAGGGCCAGCTCGCTCACCCGGCGGCTGTCTGAACGCTCGGTGGCAACGCCGTCGTTGCGCGGGATCAGGCTGATCGCCTCAGCCCCGGCGGCAACGGCGATCTTCATCAAGGCTTCGGCCTCTGCGGCTTTGGCAGACGACCAATCGTTGAACATCTTCACCTCGGCAAGCGCCAGAAAACGCAGGCCGCGCGCGGCAACAGCGGCCTTCACCTCGGCCGGATCAGCCCCCCCAAACAGCGCGCCGGGCAGGTCGTTGCGAAACTCCACCCCCACGCAGCCAAGCCCCTGCGCAAGGTCCAAAAAGGCGTCCCAGTCAAGGTTGGGCGCGGTCATGTGGTTCAAGGCAAACGGCAGCATTTCGACTCACTTGTTTGGGGTCAGAAGGGGGGCCCTTGCGACGTGATGGAATTGTTATTCCAAAATTGGCCCAATTCAATCGAAAACTTCCGGCTTTTCAGAAAATTTATTCCATTTCTGCGTCAGTAAAACCCTCGCGTAGTATGTCTACCCGTGTGTGTGCGGGCGGAGGTCAAAGCATTTCCGGGAGGGTCAGGGCGGGCGACAAGAAGGTGCTTGTCGGCCGGCCCGACGTGCCAGACCGCCCGGTTTGCGCCATCCGCGCGATCAGATCGCGGCACAGATCGTCCAGCGGCGTGTCAATCACCAAGGTGACAAGCCCCTCTTTGACGGCCCGGCGCGAATCGGGGGTCAGGGCCGACACGATCAGCGCCACGCGCCCGCCAGCCTTGGCATCCCGCAAGGCGGCAATGGCCCCTTCCATCCCGCCGCCCGCCACGTAAATGCCGCGCAGATCGGGATGGCCCCGCACAAGGCCCATCGTGGCATCATAGGTCAGCGTGCGGGTTTCAAGGTTCACCAAAGTGTCCAAGACAGAAAGATGCGGCGCATGGCTGCGCAGGGCAGCGCGAAATCCTTGATCGCGCAGTTCATGCCCGTCCCATCGGTGCCCACCCACAAAGATCGCGACGGGTCCGGTCTGCCGGGCGGCCTGTGCCAACATCCAGCCCGCCGTGCGGCCAACCTTCAAATTGTCCAGCCCCAGATACCCCGCCCGAACGCCCGGCGCGAAATCCGACAGCAGCGAAAACACCGACAACCCCTGCGCGGCCAGATCCTCGACGGCGGCCGTCACTTCGGGGTGGTTCACTGCCGTGGCCGCCAACACATCGCAGCGCCCCAACATGGAACGCATCAGCCCCGCCATTTCGGACGGCGCCTGCGAGCTTGAAAACTCCAGCACCAGCTGCCCCGTCACCCGCGTCTCTGCCGATACCGCGCGGTGCAGCGCCTCGGCGAAGGCTTTGTAAAAATCCTGTCCCTGTTTGTGCAGCACCACCCCGATGCGCAGCACCGGGCGGTCAGGCCCCGGCGCGACATTGCCCGACAGCCGCCCCGCTGCCGGGTGACCGATCGCCAGTGCCACCGCCGCCAAATGAACAAGGGTATCGGGCTGCACCTTTTGCCGACCGTTCAACGCCCGGTCCACCGTGGCGACAGAAACACCCGCCGCCGCCGCCAATTCCGCCATTCCCGGTCGCCGCATTTTGCCCCCTCAGCTTCTGCGCTCCACATGACGATTTTTGACGAAAAATGAAAGCCCCTTGATTGCGACGCCCCGCCCATTGCCACTAGTCTTTGCGAAACAAGCTTCGCGGAGGGACCATGACAAAGCGCGACTACAGCCTTTTTGGGCCAGACGGCCAGCGCGCCGTGGAAACCGGGCTTGCAGCCGCGCAGTGGTACCACACCGATGTGCCGCGCAAGGTCATGAAAGATCTGATGCAGCGATCAGACGGTCCGGCGCTGCGCGATACGGCGCTTTACTATGGGCTGATGATCCTGTGCGCCGGCCTTGGCATTTGGCTGTGGCCCAGCTGGTGGGGCGCGCCCTTTTGGCTCGCCTATGGGGTGCTTTACGGGTCAGGCTCTGACGCGCGCTGGCACGAGGGCGGCCATGGAACGGCCTTCAAGACCCCGTGGATGAACAACCTCATCTACGAAGTGGCCAGCTTCATGATCATGCGCAACTCTGTCGCCTGGCGGTGGAGCCACGCCCGCCACCACACCGACACCTACATTGTCGGCCGCGATCCCGAAATCGCCATCACGCGCCCCCCCGCCCTGTTCAAGCTTATGCTGGTCTTTGTGGCCATTCCTGACGTGCGGGCGTTTTTCCCGCGCCTGATACACAACGCGCTCTGGGGGCCCACACCAGAAGAGCAAACCTATATTCCGCGCTCCGAATGGCACAAAGTCACGCGCATCGCCCGAGTTTCAGTCGCCATCTACGCCGCCACGCTCGGCCTTGCGCTGTGGATGGGCTCGATCTTGCCCATGATGGTCATCGGTCTGCCGCGCATGTACGGCGCTTGGCACCATGTCATGACCGGGCTGTTGCAGCACGGCGGTCTGGCCGACAACGTGATCGATCACCGCCTGAATTCGCGCACAGTCTACA
>CANHLE010000038.1 GCA_947461435.1 Paracoccaceae bacterium
AACTAAATCTGAAACACACCCCTAAAAAGGGCCGAAGGGAAACCTTCGGCCCAACTTCATTTCAAATAGGCCAACAAAAGGCGCACCATCCGTTTGACCCTTGAACCATAAGGCGGAAACAGCAGGGTCAGGAGGGTAAACTGGTTTTTCATGACCGGTTTCAAGTGGCTGAACGTGTCAAAACCCGCCCGCCCATGTCCTTCGCCCATCCCCGAAGCGCCAACCCCACCAAAGCCAATGTTGCCATGAATAAAGGGCATCAATGTCAGGTTGACACCAACAGAGCCAGACTGTGTTGCACCACTGATCCGGGAAATCACGCTCCGACTTTTGGCAAAAATATATAATATCAACGGCTTGGGCGAGGCGTTTACTTTAGCAATCACTTCGGAAAGATCATCATAGGGGATCAACGGCAACAAAGGGCCAAAGATCTCCTCTTGCGATATTTCCATCTCGGGGGTGGTTCCCAAAAGCAGCCTCGGTGCGATTTTCGTTCGCTCTGGCTGGTCTTGTCCAAACACTCGCACAGTCGCTCCCTTTTGAACGGCGTCGTCCATAAGGGCCATAAGACGGGAAAAATGCCGCTGATTGACAATCTGACAGTAGTCGGGCGATGCTCCAACGTCGGCACCGTAACTCAGTGCAAACTGCGCTTCGATTGTTTGAGCGAACGATTCAAGCAAGGATTGCGGTACAAAGACATGATCTGGGGCCACGCAAATCTGCCCCGCATTCACGCCCTTGCCCCAGACAATCCACCGCGCTGCGTCGACAAGATCAGCATCGTGCGTAAGAATTACCGGGGATTTCCCCCCAAGTTCCAATGTCACGGGGGTCAGATGATGGGCGGCTGCCTGCATTACGATGCGGCCCACGGCCGGGCTTCCTGTAAAGAAGATATGGTCAAAGCGCTGGGTCAGAAGGGCGCGCGATACCTCTGGCCCACCTTCGACGACCTGGACCAGCCCATCGGGGAAAGCCTGGGCGCAGATCTTGACCAACAGCGCCGATGTGGCTGGCGTCATCTCCGACGGTTTAAGGACCACTGCATTCCCCGCCGCGATGGCTGACGCAACGGGACCCAGTGCCAACAGCAAGGGGAAGTTCCACGGGGCAATAACGAGAACCACCCCCTTTGCTTGCGGCAAAATCCGTGTCGTTGTGCCGATCATCAATGGCGTGGGCCAAACCCGCCGGGGCCGCATCCAGCGCGCCAAATGGCTGATGGCATGCGAGATTTCGGAAAGCGTTGGGATGATTTCGACAACATCCACTTCATCAGAGGCCTTGCCCTGATCCTGCCCAAGCGCGGCAATGATTTCTAAGCGATTGCGTCGAACCGTTTTCGCGAGGTTGGTCAGCGCAATCCGGCGCTGTTCATACCCAAAGCTTTCGCGCCGCTTCTGCGAGCTTTCGCGAAGCGTTTGAATCAAGGTGTCTATGGGGTAATCATTCATTTGGCCGAACTCTAACGCCCGGTACGCTAGACTTGCAATCGCCGCCTTTGGGCAATCTTACCATTGGATGACTTTGCCTTCCCAATCAAAGAACCCACCTGTTTGGGCGGGCGTTAGGGAATCCAAAACGGTCATCAGGTTTTTAGCGGAGGTTTCAGTGCCAACCGCTGGCAGGTTTCCCCCATACTTCAAAGATAAAGGTGTTGCCACATGACCGGGATGCAAAGCCACGACCACGGATTGAGGATGGCTGCGCGCAAGCTCTATCGCGCCCGTATGAATTAATTGGTTCAAAGCGGCCTTTGCCGCACGATAGGAATACCAGCCACCCAAGGCATTATCCCCAATAGAGCCTACGCGTGCCGACAAGACGGCAAAGCGACAGTCCGCAGTCCGGCTCATCACCCTGACACAGTGCTTGAGAACAAGTGCCGGTCCCATGGCGTTAAGTGCGAACTGCTGCATCATCTGATCAGCTTCAAGACCGCGCAACGATTTCTCTGGGCCCACACCGGCCAGTTCCAGCGCACCGGTCGCCACAAATATGCGGTCAAAAGCACCTTCCAGACCGCCCATGACCCTTGTCACGCTGTTTTCGTCCGTAAGGTCAAGACCATCACTGCGCCGGGATACACCTGTCACAGCATATCCCCTTTCCCCAAGCGCAATTGACAAAGCCGCCCCAATACCGCCCGTATCGCCAACCACCAATGCGCGCATCTTCAGCCTCCGTTGTTGCCTAATCATACGGGCCGCGACGTATTTCAGATCAGGCAAGCCGCCAACTTTGGCCAAAATATCAATGTTCTATGAGATGGAGTGGCCCTAAACCGCCTCTTGTACGGCGTCTACGATCTCACCCACGACCCGTCTAAGCAGGTCTTCATCTTCACATTCGGCCATGACCCGGATCAAGGGCTCGGTTCCCGATTTACGGATCAATATCCGCCCCTTCCCCACCAGTGCGGCCTCATGTCGGGCGATCACCGCACGCACCTTCTCTGCTTCCAAAGGCTTTGCCCCTGCCGGAAAGTGTACATTTTTGAGCATCTGCGGCACCGAATGGAACTGCCGGATCAACTGGCTTGCCGGCTTGCCAGTGCGCGCCATTTCCGCCAAAAACTGTAACCCCGCAATCAATCCGTCGCCCGTCGTGGCATAGTCGGTCATCACGATGTGCCCCGATTGCTCGCCGCCCAGATTGTAGCCGCCGCGTCGCATCGCCTCGACGACGTAGCGATCTCCAACTGCCGTCCGCTCTAGCCGCAAGCCTTTTCCGGCCAGATGCCGTTCCAGCCCCAGATTTGACATGACCGTGGCAACCAATGTGCCACCCTTTAGTCGTCCCTCTTCCGCCCAGCGCCCCGCCAGCAACGCCATGATCTGATCGCCATCGGCCACCTGCCCTGTCTCATCCAGAATCATGACCCGATCTGCATCACCGTCCAAACTGATTCCAACATGCGCCCCATGGGCAACCACCGCCTCCGCCGCAGTCTGAGTATAGGTTGATCCACAACGATCATTGATATTTGTCCCATTCGGCGAGACACCGACCGCAATGACTTCGGCCCCCAATTCCCAAAGCACATCAGGTGCCGCCTTATAGGCCGCGCCATTCGCGCAATCGATGACCACTTTCAGCCCATCAAGCCTTACACCGGTCGGAAAGGTCGTCTTTACAAATTCTTGATAGCGCCCGCGCCCATCGTCAATCCGCTTAGCCCGGCCAATGTTCTCAGACGTGGCAAGATCAATCTCGCCTGCAAGCATCGCTTCAATCTGGGCCTCTGCATCATCGCTCAGCTTGAACCCATCGGGGCCGAAGAATTTAATACCGTTATCTTGGTGCGGGTTATGACTTGCGGAAATCATCACGCCCAGATCTGCCCGCATGCTGCGCGTCAGAAATCCAACTGCCGGAGTTGGGACCGGACCCAGCAGAAGCACGTTCATCCCCGTGCTACAAAGTCCAGCCGTCAGGGCGTTTTCCAACATATACCCTGACAATCGCGTATCCTTGCCAATCACCACTCGGTGCGAGGCATGGTCATCGCGGCGGAAGAACCTTCCGGCGGCCGCACCCAACCGAAGGGCCATCTCGGCAGTCATCGGATAAACATTCGCCCGTCCACGCACGCCATCGGTTCCAAACAACTTGCGGCTCATCCTGCCACTCCCTTCGTTACGGCCTGCCAAAGGCTCAGGGCCTGCCGGGTTTCGGCAACATCATGTACCCGGATCATCTGAATGCCTTGGGCAACCCCATGCAAAGCGACGGCAAGGGATCCGGGCATGCGCTTTGCGGCTTCAGCCTCTGCGCCAATCGTTCCAATGAAACGCTTGCGGCTTGCACCAAGCAAAACCGGCAAGCCGAGCCCATGAAACAAAGACAAGCGGTTCAACAAGACCAGATTGTGTTCCAAGGTTTTGCCAAATCCGATTCCGGGATCTATGGCCAATCTTGAACGATCAATCCCGGCAGCCACAGCCGCATCAATTCGCGTTGCCAGCGCGTCATAGACATCCAGAAGCACATTTTCGTATCGCGGATCATCCTGCATCGTGCCCGGATCCGCGATCGAATGCATTAGGATGACAGGGCAGCCCTGTTGCGCCGAAAAGGCCGCCATTCCAGGATCATATTGCAATGCAGTGACATCATTCAAAATTGAAGCGCCCGCCGCAAAGGCCGCGCGGGCAACATCCGCCTTGCGCGTGTCAATGGAGATTGGAACCTCCAAGCCCCCTTCGCGAAGCGCTTCAATCACCGGGGCAGTGCGGGCGATTTCTTCGGATTCATCCACGAAAACGGCCCCGGGCCGCGTACTTTCACCACCAACATCCAAGATATCGGCCCCAGCGGCCATACGCCGTGCCGCCATTACGGCTGCATCAGCTTTCAAAAACAACCCGCCATCGGAGAAGCTGTCCGGCGTAACATTCAAGATCCCCATGACCCTTGGCACATCCAGGCTCAACCCTCCAAAGGTCGCGCGCGGCAAGCACAAAGCTTCAAGATTTGGGGCTCCAAGCTCAGCTGCCGGAACCACATAGGCTGAACGACCACGTTCTAGAACCTCAATGTGGGAGAACCAACACCATCCTCCGGCCAATGCAATTGAATGTGAACCGCATGCTTGGTCGGTCATCGGAATGGGTCGAAAATAAATGCTCAATCCCTGCCTGCTTTTCTGCACAAAAGATCTTGCGGCCGCCCAAAGAGGTCAGACCCCGAAGTGCCCAGCCGTCACACCCGTTGGGATTAAGCCCAAGGTCGCAGACGGGCAAGTGAAAGCTTCAGGCTCTCTCAACCGCGACGCGGCTTCCCGCCGGCAAGGCCACACTCCCGTGAACGATCAATCGATCTGCTGCCATTTGTTCAGCCAGCCAAAGCGCAAGCGCCACAGCGTCGCGGCTATGAGGCCCATCGGTAGCATCCAAGACCATCTTTGAAGGCGCCCAGACCATCATTTGGCCGCGCTTTATGGCCCAGTCGATCTCGGTGCGGGTTTCCATAACCACGCAGCGTGGGTCCCGAGCAGCCAAAACCCAGGCGTTTTGTTCGATTGCCAGCATATCTACCCGCCGCTGTGTGGGCTTGTGGCCGGTTTGCGGTCGTTCGCCCTGTGGCAAACCAACAGTCAAGATCACAGGCAGGCCGCGCGCCTGCAATTCATCCAGCCGAGCGTTCAAGTCGGCGGACTCAATCGAAGCGTTGTCAAAGTAGACGACCAAAGGGTGCAGCGCTGCCTCTTGTCCATCGTGACCAACAACTTTAAGGGCCGCTTCGGCCCGCGACCGAACGATCTCGACACCTAATTTATAGGGACCCACGTCAAGCTTTTCGATGCGGACAAAAGCCCGCATGGCTTGCGGTTCAGCCAAAATGCGCTCTGCAACCCGTTCGGCCAGAGTTTCCAGCAAGTTCAGTCGCTCTGCAGCTAGTTCAAACGCGATCGCTTCAGTGATGCGATCATAGGACAAGATCCTGTCAACGTCGTCATTCAGCGGTTGGGGTGCGGCTCGCACCTCCACAACGACGTTGAACATCACGCGCTGCGTATGGCCCCGCTCTTTTTGAAACGCCCCTATTTCAACTTCGACCACATGGTCCCGGAGTGAAATCCGGTCCCGTGGGTCGGCATTCGCCGACGCAACGGACCGTTCTTCGGGATGTGCGAAGGCAAGGCGAATATCAGTGGTCATCTCGGTCTCGGCTTATCACGGAATAAGGACACGGTATCCCTTGCACCGTCACTTACCATGATCTTGTCCGACATACCCTGCAGAATTGCCGACATCGGCAACAAGGGTCAATTCGCTGCGTAGAACATATGCGCACCGATTGACGCTGTCCGAGTAAACCGATTGGCCCAAGACGGGAACACAGCCTTGGAATGAAAATAGGTCGCCCCATCGGTCAGGCCACGCTCGCCGCCAGAAAGCATCACAGCGGCAATGCGACCAGCGATTTCGACTGCGCCTGCTTCGCGCATCTTATCAGAGTGACCGTCGCAGACATAGGAGAACTGACATGATCCCGATCCCTTTTGCCCCACAACCTCACAGACGGAATCTGGATAAAGACCGCTATCGACGCGGTTCAGGATGACTTCAGCGACAGCATACTGCCCTTTGAGCGTTTCACCGCGCGCTTCAAAATATAGCGCTTTGCGCAGACAATCCCATTCTGCACCCCCCTCCGGGGCATTTTGGGTCATCAACCACTGGTAAGTATAATCGATCGCTTTCGGAGCGGCTGGTTGAGAGGCCACTGAATTTTGTGGGTCCAATGGCTTTGGCCCAGTTGCCACGGCCGACAGATCTTCGACCTCCATCGTATTCATCGTGGCGTGCTCGGTGTTCATCAAGCTCGCAAATTCTGCGCTTAGCGCAGCTGTGGGATTGGTGGCTGTGCTTACCGTCACTTCGGCAAAGGCAGCTCCGCTTAGGACCATCAGCGCCACAAGGGCCCCGGTCCAACGGTGAGAGACGTGCATATGTTCTTGCCCCAGGTCTATTTCAGCAACTTCGCCAGAAACCATTAATAGTCTCTCGCAACAGACGACGGGGTTAGGCTGGATTGCCTTGGCAGGTCTACCTCTGTTGCTGAAATACCACGCAATTCGTCAAAACTTGCGCGGAAATCCGCCGAAAAGTTGATCGTTTACATTAGGTAAACAATATAAATATCTGATAAATATCAATATTTTCATTTATCCACAGCGTCGGTCAACGCCAAGTGTGCCGCTGCAAGCCGTGCCAACGGCACCCGATAGGGGCTGCAGGAAACGTAGTCGAATCCTTCTTTGCGGCAAAAAGCTATTGATTCGGGGTTTCCACCGTGCTCGCCACAAATGGATACTTGCAAATCTTTGCGGGTCGCTCGGCCGCGCTCGGCCCCAATGTGCAACAACTCACCAACGCCTTCTTCATCAAGGACATGGAAGGGATCTTCGCGAAAAACGCCTTGTTGAACATAGATATTCATGAACCGGCCCGCATCGTCCCGCGACAGACCATAGGTCATCTGTGTCAGATCGTTGGTGCCGAAAGATAGAAAAGAGGCGTGTTGAGCAATTTCTCCTGCCCTCAGGGCCGCCCGAGGCGTTTCAACCATGACGCCCAATTTATAGTCAAATTGCACCCCGGTCTTTGCGCGAACCGCTGCAGCAACAGCATCAACATGGGTCTTGACCAACTCAACCTCGCGCCGGGCCGAGACCAAAGGAATCATGATTTCCGGCACAACAGGCGCGCCCCTTTTTGCAACTTCTACCGTGGCCTCAAAGATGGCGCGGGCCTGCATCTCATAGATTTCGGGCAACACAACACCCAGCCGGACACCGCGCATCCCCAACATTGGGTTGAATTCGGAAAGCGCTTCGGCGCGGCGCATCACTTCGGAAAGCGGGCGATCCAAAGCCTCGGCCAATTCGCGCAAGCCATCACGGCTTTGTGGCAGGAACTCGTGAAGAGGTGGGTCAAAAAGTCGAATACAGACGGGCAATCCAGACATGATTTCAAAAAGCTGGATGAAATCTTCGCGCTGCATCGGCAAAAGACGTGTCAAAGCTGCTTCGCGGTCAGTAGGTGTATCCGCAAAGATCATCTCGCGCATGACCACCAGTCGGTCTTCGTCAAAGAACATGTGCTCGGTGCGGCAAAGCCCAATGCCCTCGGCTTTGAACTGCCGCGCTGTCGCTGCATCGGCCGGGGTGTCAGCATTGGCCCGGATCCCGATATCTCTAAACTGATCCGCCCAACCCAGCAGGGTTTGAAAAGCATCATCCAAGGCAGGTGGGAGCAATTCAGCCGCGCCGGTCAGACATTCACCCGCCGTCCCATCCAGCGTGATCAGATCGCCCTCGCCAAAACTCCGCCCGTCAGCAGCAATCAGCCGCCTTTCTTTCATATCCATCCGCAAGCCATTTGCACCCACAACACAAGGCACACCCAGACCTCGGGCGATAACTGCGGCGTGGCTGGTCACACCACCACGCTCTGTCAACACGCCGACGGCGGAATGCATGCCGCGAATGTCTTCCGGCTCCGTTTCGCGCCTGACCAAGATGCAAGGCTCCCCTCGCGCGGCGCTCGCTTGGGCCGCATCTGAAGAAAAGACGATCTTCCCAACGGCCGCGCCCGGACTTGCGGCGATTCCTTTGGCGAAAACATCCCGCGTCCCGCGCGGATCCACCTGAGGGTGAAGCAATTCCGGCAGGGATCGAGGCGCCACGCGCAGTACGGCCTCTTCACGGCTGATAATGGAATCTTCCGCCAAGGCGACGGCAATCTTCAACCCTGCGCGTGCAGATCGCACAACCTTAACAGCGTTCAAAACGGACAAATGACCGTCTTCTATGGTGAATTCGATCTGCATTTCTTCGCGCAGCTTTTGCCGGCAGGCCACCCCATGGCGGATAAGATCTGCGTAAATCTCGGGCGCGATGTCTTCAAGAGATGGGCCTCTTTTGTCGCGAGTAAGAAATAATGCGTCGGTTTCACGCAGGGCATCGCGGCCCTGACTTTGGCCCAGATAACGGCCAGTAATTTGGGGCAGACCTGTTACCGGATCCACGAATTGCACGACACCAGAACCAGAAATGCCCTGCCCAATCCCTTGGGCCATCGATTGCACAACCAGCCCAAGTGCTGCTTCTGCTGGTGCGCCCTTTGCCTGACGCAACAGCCGGGCAGAAGTGCCTTCCCAAGCACGCGCCATGGATCGCAAAACTTCTGACAGCTGGCGCGCCGGATCTTCGGGAAAAGTCTCTTCCATCTCGCGTTCATAATGGCGCAGCGCCTCTTTCAGCGCTTCGTCCGCTCGCTTTCCATTTTCAAACATATCGGGATCGAGTCGAGCAACATGGGTGCTGTAACTTTGTACAAATCGAAGAAAAATGATATCCGCAGCTTCTTGACCGTGGACTTGCACAAGTGCCGCGTGACGGGCCGCGTTCATGCCGATGTTCAAAATCGCAGCAGGACCGCCCCATTCTGGATTGGCAGGGCTGCACCGCACCGAGATCAAAGGGTCGGGGCCAAAGTGCGAAAGGATGGTTGCCACATCAACCGTTTGGCCGCCGGCAATTGCACGAACTGTTGCAGCGGGCAGAGACACCGTCGTTGGCACGGGCAAATCAAGCCGGACCAATCGCTGCAGACATTTCGCGCACCAACCGTGAGTTTGCGGCGTGACGCTTGCCGTGGGCGTGATCAGCGTAAAGTCCAAAACGGGCTGTGTTTTCTGCACTGCGGCACCTTCTGTTTGCGGTTGCAGGATACGCTCAATCCCAGATCACGCAAGAAAAACCAAATGGCAGAAAGACGTTATCCTACAAGCGGCGGGCGCTAATGGGATACATGCCGTTCCACAAAAGGCGCCGCGGCCCAAAGCTTTATCCTTCGATCTTGGTCAGATCCGCCACCCCTGAGCAGATCGTGCGGATCCGACTGAGAAGGTTCAGCCGGTTGCGGCGGACAACTTGGTTGTCAGTGTTGATCTGCACGGCGGTGAAGAAGGCATCAATCGGGGCCCGCAGTTGGGCCATTGCCGCCATCGCGGCGGCAAAGTCTTCGGAGTTCATCGCTGGCACGATCTTTGCCTCTGCTTCGTCAAGGGCATCAAAAAGCGCCCTCTCTTCGGCTGTCTCGGCAAATTTCACCTCTGCGCCATATGAATACTCCACACCGTCTTTTGCTTCAGCCTGCAACAGGATGGTCGTTGCCCGTTTGAACACGGAGATCAAATTCGGGCCATCTTCAGTCTTCAAGAATGCAGCAAGGGATTCCGCGCGGTTCACCAAAAGCGTAAAGTCACAGCTACCCGGCATTGAAAGGCAGGCATCAATCACGTCATGACGAATACCTTGATCTTTCAAATAAACCTTCAGCCGATCGTGGAAGAAATCGCGCAGGTCGTCGCTGACAGAGGGGTCATGATCCCGAACCATGGCGAGCCAGCTTGGGGCCGCGCCCTCTGACCGCGCGATCAGGTTGCGGGTGGGCGCCCCATGAATGCCATGTTGTGCCGCCAGACCCAGAATTTCATTCAACAATTCAGGGTTCGAAGGAGCGAGTCCGATCTGATGCCGCAAGACGGCCGCATCAAGGGGCCGATCAATCGACATGCGAAACCTGTTTTCCAGCACCAGCCGGATCACCCCCAAGGCCGCGCGGCGCAGTGCGAAGGGGTCCTTTGACCCCGTAGGTTTCTCGTCAATCGCCCAGAACCCCGTCAGGGTATCGATTTTCTCGGCCAGCGCCACGGCCACCGAAACCGGATCGGTCGGCACGGCATCCTCCGGGCCCTTGGGTGCCCAATGGTCGCGGGCCGCCAGCGCCACCGCTTCTGGCATGCCCGCCGCCCGGGCATAGTACATGCCCATAAGCCCTTGAAGTTCAGGAAACTCACCAACCATTGCGCTGCGCAAATCGGCTTTGGCGACACGTGCTGCCTCTACCGCCAGATCAAGATCTGCGCCGACGAGTGGGGCAATCTCCCGAGTCAAAGAAACGATCCGCGCCGCGCGATCCGCTTGGCTGCCGAGTTTGTTGTGGAAGGTGACTGAGGCCAGCCCGTCAAGCCATTCTCCCATGCCTGCCTTGGCCACACGCAGGTCCTTGTCATAGAAGAATCGCGCGTCTGATAGCCGGGCATTAAGTACCTTCTGGTTGCCCTTCAGGATCGTCGCGCCCTGGTCGGCGGTTTCGGTATTGGCCACAGTGACAAAGCCTTCGATCCTTCCACTGCGCGGGTTGCGCACCGAGAAGAATTTCTGGTGCTCCTTCATCGAGGTTTGCAAGACCTCTGGCGGCAAATGCAAGAAGACCTCATCAATCCCGCCCATCAGCGGCACAGGCCACTCAACCAGTCCGGCCACTTCGGCCAGTAACCCCTTGTCGTCAACAAGTTCGAGACCAGCAGCAAAGGCCAGATTGGTGGCTCCTTGCCAAATGGCCGCCGCCCGTTCGGCATGATCCAACACCACAAAGGCCCGCTTCAGTTTTATGACGTAATCGTCAAATGACGAAACTGGGAAACTACCCTTGGCCAGAAACCTGTGCCCTTGGGTAGTGTTTCCGGCTTTGATGCCATCCACGTTCAACGGAACGACGCGCGCACCAGTTTCGTCCGTCAACAAGCAGATGATCGAATGCAACGGCCTGACCCAGCGCAAAGTGCCGACACCCCAGCGCATCGATTTCGGCCATGGAAACGTGCGGATCGTCGCCTCCAACACCTCTGCCACGATCTCATCAGCCTTTCGTCCTGGCTTTTCGATGACGGCGAAATAAACCTGTGTTTTCTTGTCGTCCCGTATCTCAAGCTGATCCTTGCTTAGCCCGGTTGAGCGCAAGAAACCCTCGATCGCGGCAGCAGGAGCGTCCACGCGTGGGCCTTTGCGCTCTTCACGCACCGCGCGGCTTTCTGCGCTTAAGCCGTCTACCGAGAGGGCCAATCGCCGCGGCGTTGAATGGGCGCCGGCACTGGCATAGGTCAGCCCCGCATCCACCAGACCCTCTGTGATCATCTTCTTCAAATCATCCCTTGCGCGGGCCTGCATGCGCGCCGGAATTTCTTCGGAAAAAAGTTCGATCAAAAGATCCATGGTCTACTCCGCCGCATTAGGGGAAATCTGGTGCCAAGCATACGCCCGGCCATCTGGAAACACCGCAACGACACGGTCGATTTGGGGGGCAATATTGGCCTCGGATAAAAAGGCGAGAGCCTCGCCCTTTTCAAGAGCTCCCCCAATCTTGGCTGCATCAAAACAGTCGAACCAAGAAGGGGCATTCAAAGGTTCAGCGCCTTCGTATACCTTATAGGTTTCGCTGAGCATCGGCAGGCTCATCGGCGTGGTAAAGCAGGCCCGAAACCGTAAAGGCGAGCTATCGGCATCAATACCGGTAATGCCGTTGGCCGCGATAGGTTCGGGCATCCCCCCTTCAATCAGGGTCAAGCGTATTTCATCACCTTTTGGAAAGGCAACTTCTGTGTAAAAGGCATATTCCTGTAGCCAATACATGGCCACGCCCGCGATCAGTCCAATCACCACCAAACCGCCCCCAACCATCTTACCTGCATTCACGCTCCCACCTCGGCATCTTGTCCGGCGTCCGTCAGCCGGAAGGCATCAGCACATTTCTTGGCAAGTGTCCGCACGCGGCCAATATAGGCTTGCCGCTCGGTCACTGAGATCACGCCGCGCGCATCCAACAGATTGAACAGGTGGCTCGCTTTGATGGTCTGATCGTAAGCCGGGTGCGCCATGATGATCCGCTTGCCAGATTTTGGGTCTTCCGGCGGAAAATCCAGCAATCGCTGACATTCGGCTTCGGCATCCTCGAAATGGCGCAAGAGTTGGGCAGTATCTGCCCCGTCAAAATTATGGCGACTGTATTCTTCTTCTGTCTGACGAAAGATATCACCATAGGTCAACGGGATAGGTGATTGCGGATCATTGAAGGGCATTGCCATGACGTGATCAACCCCCAGAACATACATCGCCAGACGTTCCAGGCCATAAGTCAACTCACCGCTGACCGGCTTGCAATCATGGCCCCCGACTTGCTGAAAATAGGTGAACTGCGACACTTCCATCCCATCGCACCAAATTTCCCAACCAAGGCCCCAAGCCCCCAAAGTCGGGCTTTCCCAGTCGTCCTCGACAAACCGGATGTCATGCAGCGCAGGATCAAGCCCGATGGCCGCCAACGACCCAAGGTACAAATCCTGTAAATCTGGCGGCGACGGTTTGATGATGACTTGATACTGATAGTAATGCTGCAAGCGATTTGGATTCTCGCCATAGCGCCCATCGGTCGGGCGCCGGGATGGCTGCACATAGGCCGCCGCCCAAGGCTTTGAGCCCAAGGACCGCAAGGTCGTTGCCGGATGAAATGTTCCAGCACCAACTTCCATATCATAGGGTTGCAACACGGCGCAGCCCTTGGCAGCCCAGTAATTTTGCAGCCGCAAGATGATCTCTTGAAAGCTTTTTGGCGTGGTCATTTTCTCGGACATGGCACCCTCGACAATTGCGTTCCCTCCATAGGCAGTAGGGGCAAAAGGGTCAATGTAAGGTGCATGGAAAAGGGGGATGCATCGGCCGAATTAGTTGATATTCTGTGCCAATTGCCGCCCACTGAGGGCCATAATTTATCGGAGTTGAACCGTAGTCATGCGTTTTTGGGCCAGTCTTGCCAGCTTCGTCACCATTCTATTTCTGCAATCGCTGCCCCTCGTCGCACAAGACGCGTCTTGGCTTCAGGTTGAAGCCCAACCCGACCTTGCCACAGCGGAGGAGCGTGCGCGTGCCTATTCAGCCTTGTTTCCTAACGTCGAAGGCTATCAAACCGGGCAATGGTACGCGATCGTCCTTGGACCGATGAGCCGTGAAGACGCAGGCCAACAGCTTTTGACCCTTCGCAGAGAAAACATGATTCCTCGAGACAGTTTTATTGCGGATGGATCGGCCTTTGGGCAGCAAATCTGGCCATTGATCTCGGGGGAAGATTCGGGAACTGCGACACCCGAAACTGTGACGGAACTCACGCAGTCCGTTGAAACAGAGGTCGAAGCAATTCCTTTGGAGACCCTCGGCCAAGCGCGCGAGGCGGAAGACTCACTGACCAAAGAGGAAAAGAAAGCCTTACAAGAGGCGCTCGCCTGGTTTGGATTTTATGACGGCGCCATCGATGGGGCTTATGGGAAAGGCACACGCGGCTCTTTTGCCTCGTGGCAAGAAGCAAACGGATTTGAACCTACAGGTGTTTTGAGAACCACAGAAAGACAGCAACTTTTGGCCGCCGAGGCCGACGAAAAAGCCTTATACGGCTTTGCCTTGGTCAATGAGGCCGAATCTGGCATCGAGGCGACCCTTCCATTGGCACTTGTGGAATTCGAAGGGTACGAACCGCCCTTTGTTCAGTTCGCGCCGCGCCAAGCCGGAGGGCCGCGCTTGATGCTGATCTCGGAACCGGGAAATCGCGCCAGCCTTGCTGGACTTTATGATCATTTGCAAAGCATGGAAACGGTGCCTGCAGCTTCGCCAGAAGCAGAGCCTGATCGGTCCTTGGGCGAAGACAGTTTTACGATCAATGCCGCATCGTCAACTTTGGCCACCTATGCTTGGGCACGTGCGAAGGATGGTCAGGTAAAGGGGTTCATCTTAACTTGGACGCCCGAAAATTCTGATCAAATGGCCCGGATTGTCTCCGTCATGCAGTCAAGCTTTCGTTCGGTGGGCGATAAATCGCTTGATCCCGGCCTCGTGCCGCTTGACGACGCAGCCCGGCAAGGCCTGTTGACCGGGCTTATTCCTCGCAAACCCGCCTTTACGCGGTCCGGCTTTTACGTCAGTTCCGATGGGGCCATTCTTTCCCTTGGACGTGATTTGGACAGCTGTTCGGAAATCACAATCGATGGGGATTTGACAGTCGTCGTTGCTGCCTCAGATCCTTCTTCAGGCGTTGCACTTTTGAAAACGTCACAACCTTTGGCGCCTGCCGAAATAGCAAACTTTGCGACGACCGACCCATCTCGTGGGACCGATATCATCGTGGCGGGTTATTCTTATGGCGACAAACTTCCCGCCCCGGTGTTGACTTACGGCCGCTTGGACGAGGCAATCGGTCTGTCGGGCGAAACAGGTGTTCTCAGGTTAAGTGCCAAAGTTCTGGAAGGCGATGAAGGGGGGCCCGTTTTGTCATCTACTGGGGCAGTTATCGGGCTGATGACTGGGCCAAGCCGCGATGCCTCCAAAACCCTTCCAGCCGGCGTGGTTTTTTCGGCGGATGCCGCTGCATTGACTAAACTTCTAGAGTCAAATGGGGTATCTGCCGCGGCATTTGATGGCAATGCGAAGTCACCTGATGATTTGGCGAAATCTGCCCTTGGCATGACGATACGGTTGGACTGCTGGAAGTAGAAAAGGGCGCGGAAAACCCGCGCCCTTTTACTAGGATGTCAACTAAACGGCCACATGTAAGATGCCTTACTCTTGGGCCGAAATCGTTCTTTCAGCCAACGTGATACAGACTTGCAAACAGTCGAGGATCAAGACTTTCTGCAGCGAAGGTCTTGCCTTCGGTCAAGACCGATACGGCATCATGGCTGTGCAAAGATTCCTGATGGCTCGCCACAATCCGGAAGTCACCGATACGCGGATCGGCCAAAAGCACTTTACAGAAACTGCGCGCTGCATCTTCCACAAATATTGGATTTGCCGCGTTCAATTCGGCAAAGGCCTGTTCGTCTTCGCGCTTGACCATAACTTGCGTCTCTGTCGGCACGCCCGACCTTGACAGTTCAATCAAGTCTTCAAACCAAAGGCACGGACCGTCCTTGACCTCCACCGAAATCCGCGCAACCGACCGCTGCGAATGCGGCGTGGCCAACTGACCGCGGGTCATTCGGGCATGCTCGGAAAGCTCTAAGGAACAGGGACAGGTGCTAGAGTAGACAAAATCCAAATGCATGATGCGCTTGCGCACCCCTGCTTGATCCACCAGCTCCAGGGCAATGTCGTAGTACTGCCATCCGCTCAATCCAGACCGAAGGCTGCCCACCTTCACCGGAAATGAGAACCGCATTTGGATGCGCGCGTCAAAACTGTTCAGGTCGCGCTGATAGTCTTCCAAGGCGTGCTCAATGACACCGAAACTGAAATCACGCTCTGCATGGGCATAAAACGACCGCATGATGCGGCTCATGTTGATGCCTTTTTTCTCCGCCTCCAGGGAGACTGTGCCGGTGACGGATGTCTCAAGGGACAAGGGACCGTTGTCGCGCGTCCGATATTTTATCGGCAGTCGAAAATTCGAAATTCCAACGTGTTGAATGGTCTGCTGCGCCCCGACAATCAGACTGGACGGCCCATTTTGCAGATCAGGAAGTGTGCCCTTATAGTCCTCTGAGACAACAAAATCAGCAGGATAGTCACGTGACATCACAGGATAGCCGCCACCAACCAACGAAGGTGCGCCGGGGTCTAGCGCGACAATTTCTGCTTCGCTGGCCCGAGTCGCCCACAGCTTCAGAAGCGCCAAAGCAGCTTCGGCTTCGGCCTTGGTTGGCTTTGTCATAGCATCAGACAGATGGATGTTCATAGCGCGGTCCCCGTATTCTTTGGTCGCAAGAGGAGGCATATAAGCCACCTCTTCCCTGACCCCAAGTCTTTTAACAAAAGATATACGTCACGAAGGCGACATCAGATCACCATTTGTGGCGATTACATCGCCGCAAGGGCAAGTTTCAAATCGTCGACAAGATCTTGCGCATCTTCAAGCCCCACCGACAATCGGATAAGGCCCGGCGTAATTCCCAACGCATCTTTCTGATCTTGGGCAAGACGCTGGTGTGTGGTTGTCGCGGGATGCGTTGCGATGGATTTTGCATCGCCCAAGTTATTGGAAATCTTTATTATTTCTAACGCATTGCAAAATTTGAATGCAGCCTCTTTGCCTCCTTTGATATCAAAGGCAACCAAAGTGCCCCCAGATCCCATTTGCGCCATGGCCAAATCGTGTTGTGGATGGCTCTGGAGCCCCGGATAGACCACACGCGACAGTCGCGGATCGTCTACCAGCGCCTCGGCAATAGTCAGCGCACTGTCGGCCATCGCCCGGCAGCGCAAATCCAGCGTTGCCATGCCATTCAACATGATCCACGAGGTAAAGGGGCTCATCGCCGCGCCCGTATGCTTCAAATAAGGCTCCGCAACCTTGCGAATGAATTCACGGGTTCCGCAAATCACACCGCCCAGCGCGCGACCCTGACCATCAACATGCTTGGTTGTCGAATAGACAACCACATCAGCGCCTTGTTCCACAGCTTTGGAAAAGATCGGCGTGGCAAAGACGTTATCGACCACAACCAACGCACCCACATCGTGGGCGATTCGCGACACGGCGCGAATATCGACCAACTCTAACGTCGGATTGGACATTGATTCAAAGAAGACTGCTTTCGTTGCTGGTGTCACCGCACCGCGCCATTGGTCAAGATCAGCGCCATCCACGAAGGTCACTTTGACGCCGTATCGGGTCAACACTTCTTCCAGTATGTACAAGCACGATCCGAACAAGGCCCGCGATGAGACGACATGGTCGCCTGCCCTCAACATCGAAGTCAGCGCACCATTGACAGCAGCCATACCGCTGGCTGTCGCGAAAGCATCCTCTGTGCCTTCCAAAGCTGCAATACGCTCCTCAAACATCCGCGTGGTGGGATTGCCGTACCGGGCATAGATAAATTCATCCTCACCCGCTTTGATGAACCGCGCCTCGGCGGCCTCAGCCGTTGGATAGACAAAACCCTGCGTCATGAAGATCGCCTCAGCCATCTCACCGTATTGGCTTCGGCGACTGCCTTCATGCACCAAGGCCGTGCGGGTTTTCCAAGTCTTCTTTGTCATCGCATCGCATCCAGTGCCGGCAGTCCGGCAAATAAAAAAGCCCCGGAAAACCGAAGGTTCCGGGGCATAACATCCCTAAACCTCTTTAGCGGCTTTTTTAACGTGGCCCGCAATCCGGTAACAAAGCGCCACACCGGCTAGTTACGCCTGCGCCAAGCCTTGGTCAATGCCCCGATCACAAGTTGTCATTCTTCTGTCACCCCGACGTTGCACGGATGTTGCTGCGCACGTGCACAAATCGAACATGATTTGTGGAAGGTGCCCCGCATGCCAAAAACCGTTCGCCCGCCTATGGATCCAATCGCAGCGAATCTGGAATCCGGCGGTCTGAACGTTGACCTCATCGCATTAAGGACGGCGCTCGAATGTCTTCCTGATACGGCGCCGGTCGTGGTCTTAATTCACGGCTACCGGTTTCACCCCGGGCGTCCAACACAATGTCCACATCGCCACATTTTGTCATGTCGGCCCGATATCAAGGATGGCCGCGAAATCAGTTGGCCAATTCAGTTGGGGCTGGATGGGCGACAGGGACTTGCAATCGCTTTAGGCTGGCCCGCCGGGGGAACACTCTGGCAGGCCCACACGCAAGCGGCAAAGGCGGGCGCGGCACTTGCCGCCTTCGCCGATCTCTTCCATGAAATCGCCCCCTCTCGACGTTTGAACGTTGTCGCCCATTCCTTTGGAACGCGGGTCGCACTGACCGCGCTGATCCGTGCAAAGCCGAACCGCTTTTCCCGCATGATTTTGTTGTCGGGCGCTGAAACGCGCAGCATGGCGCGGGCAGCAATGGCAAGTCCGGCCGCGCAAGGCGTAGATGTCATCAACGTGACCTCTCGCGAAAATGATCTGTTTGACGCAGCTTTTGAATGGCTTTTGCATGCTGGGCGTCATTGGTCCATCGGCCAAGGGTTGGGTACAAGCCTGTCCAACTGGCATGACCTTTGGATAGATCAACGGCTGAACTTGATAGCACTGGCAAAAAGTGGCTTTGTTTTGACACCGCCAAAAGGACGTATTTCCCACTGGTCGCCCTATTTGCGACCCGGAGTCTTCGCACTTTACCGGGCGTTGCTGCAAGGCGATTTGGCGCCCGCAGCCTTACCACATGCCGTACCGGCACGGCGTTGGTCCCTTTTATTCTCTCGCAGAACAGGCAGTTCCGATCACTTGGGCGCCGCAGCTCAAGCGGTGCCCTGAGTGCCGCCGCGCACCGTTTCGTACAAACTGTGCAAAATCAGACGCGACATCAGCGGCAAGATCCCAAAATATAGCAGCCAGACCGTAGGATCGAACTGCGCGATCAAGGTTTCGTTCAGAAGAACCATACTCAAATAATAAATTACCAAGGTCTGCGACATGATCTGCTCGGCGCGCGGCAGAACCAAACCCGGCCAACTAGACTTGATTATGCGATGTGCCCCATCCACGACGTCCAAAGCATGCAAAGCCGCCATCGTCAGAAAATAGACGCTCAGAAACCTTTGGCACCAGATTGGCTGTCCCTGCCAGATCAGCGCAGCCATGATCCCCGGTCCGGCAACCAAGACCAGTGCCGCAACGCCGCGCGGTGAAGCCGCGTTACACAGTTTCAGAACCAAAATGTCAAATCGGAGTGAAAGTCGCACGGCCATCGCAAGCACGAACGCGCACATGAACGCATCGGCCCGGTTATCGAACAGGATTTGAAACATTGGCCAGCTGAGCATGAGGATCAGGGCAGGCAAAATCAATAGCGGGTCGATCGTAAGCTGTTTTCGCACAAATTCGACGAATGCGTCCAAAGCCCCCAAGATATGTTCAAACAGCATGATCTTACCCCTCATCGTCGACCATTGATTAAGATCAATTAACCAATTTTCGAGACGCGGAGCGGCTTTTTTCGCGGCAAAACTATGGCGACTTAAGCCTATCGTGCAACTGTCCATCTCAAAGTCGGAAACAGTCAGTTGGCATCGTCGTCTGGCGAGCCGTCCTCAGGCAGGGCAAAGCGTTGGATAAGCCGATACTGCGATGCAATAAAGGCGATGGGCGCCAAAGTCAGAGCGAAGGTCTTGAATGTCACCCAGTGCTCTGTGCTGACGTTGCGCCAAACAAGTTCGTTGGCTACCGCAAGGCCTAAAAAGAAGAACGCAAAACGCCATGTCAACTTCATCCATCCTTCGGGCGTCAGCGGCAGACCTTCTTCCATCACCGTTCGCAAGTAGCTTTGACCGCGCAGCAATCCAAGCATCAGAAGTCCAGCAAAAACCGTATAGATGAAGGTCGGTTTCATCTTGATGAAATGTTCATCATTCAGCCAAATCGACAACCCTCCCATGACAACGACGATAACCAAGGTGACCATCTGCATGACAGACAGCCGTCCTTCGATTCGCCACAGGATTGCCGATGTCACAAGGATCAATCCAACAAACAGGGCAGTGGTTACAATGAACCCGGAATAATCCGTCCCAAAGATATGAAAGGTTTTGTCCTTCAGCCGCCCGAAGACCAGAAAGAACAGGATGATTGGCCCAAGTTCCAACCCCAGCTTCACCCAAGTGTTGGTCTTCTTGCCGCTCATCTTGATGCTCCTTCCACAATCAACGCGCCAGCGGCGATCATCGCCATCAGCATTGTGCGCACAATCCCCACTTTTTCGCCAAGTACAAGCCAGCCGATCAGGGCCGCAAACACGGTTGATGTTTCTCGCAAAACGGCCGCTTCGCCAACCTTGTCCAAACGTGTGGCAAGCATGATGGAACCAAAGCTGAAATAGGCAACAAACGCGCCAAGGACCGAGCGCCCTAACAAAGGCCGCACTTGGGCCGCAGATAATGTGATCAAGCGCCGTGACATCAGCGCGGGAATGAAAAAGCCGTCAAGGAAGAAAAACCACGCCAAAAAAGTAAAGGGATTTGCCGTCGCCCGGATGCCCCAAGCATCAAAGGTGGTGTAAGCGGCAACCATTGCACCCGTTGCCAAGGCGAAGCCGAGGGCGGGGGCTAATGTCTCTCGCTGCTCTACCAAATGCCGCGCGTTATACAGCGCAAGTGCAAGGATGCCCCCTGTAAGCACGGCCACTCCAGCCCATTGCAGGGGTGCGTAAACCTCCCCGAAGACCAGGCCCGCGGCGGCGACGGTGAACAAAGGGCCCGTGCCCCGCACAACGGGATATACAACGGTATAAGCACCGCGATCATAGGTCATGGCTTGCAGGAACTTGTAGATTGCGTGAATCACAAAGGCTCCTGCAAAGATCGGCCACATGTGCGGCTCTGGCCAAGGCACGATAAAAAGGGCGAAGGGAGCGGCGATCAGGCCGTAGGTCAGGTCAATCCCTGCACGTGACACCCAAGGGTCATGCGTGCCCTTTTGCAAGGCCCCGAAAAGCGCATGCAAAAGTGCAGCAAGAAGCGCGAGGGCAAGCGCCAAATGCCGACCGGCATCTGTTCCTTCCAAGGAAATCAGAAAGTCAGCCATCGCGTCGGTCAGTTTGCCGAATAGTCATCCATCCAATCCAACCAAGGCGCGCGCAAAATCCTCGGGGTCGAAAGGGGCGAGGTCGTCGATCTGTTCACCGACCCCAATGGCATGAATAGGCAGTCCAAACTTGTCGGCAAGACTGACCAGAACACCGCCCTTGGCCGTACCATCCAGCTTTGTCATCACAAGTCCCGACACGTCAGCGATTTTGCGAAAAACCTCGACTTGCATCAACGCGTTTTGCCCCGTCGTGGCATCAAGGACCAGCAGCGTATTATGCGGGGCTGTAGGATCTTTCTTGCGAAGAACCCGCACGATTTTGGCCAACTCCTCCATCAGATCTTGCCGATTTTGCAAACGGCCCGCGGTATCGATCAAAAGCAAATCGGCGCCTTCGTCTTGCGCTCTGGCCAAGGCATCAAAGGCCAAGGACGCAGGATCGCTGCCTTCCGGCGCGGTCATTACCGGTACACCGGCGCGCTGCCCCCAAACCTGCAATTGCTCCACGGCGGCCGCTCGAAAAGTATCGCCAGCCGCAATGATCACTGTCTTTCCGGCCGTCCGAAATTGACTGGCTAACTTTCCAATCGTGGTGGTCTTCCCGGATCCGTTCACCCCAACCACCAAAACCACCTGTGGTTTGGTTGGATAAATTGGCAGTGGTCTCGCAACCGGCTCCATGATTCGCGCGATTTCGCTCGACAAGGCCTCTCGAAGTTCGGTGGACGAGATGCGCTTACCAAACCGTCCCTCTGCGATCTTGGCGGTTACCCGAACTGCGGTATCAACCCCCATGTCCGAGGCGATTAGCACCTCTTCAAGGCTTTCGAGCATCGCATCGTCCAAGGTCCTTCGCGGTTCGTCTGTGCGGCCCAAAAGTCGCCCTATTAACCCCGGCTTTTCGCTCGAAGATGAAGATTGAAATTCGGGCTTCATGCCAGTTACATCATCACCCGGCAGGCCGACCAAAGCGTCCAATCCCTCGCCCAACTTGTCGGACGAACGGAACATTCGCTCTTTCAGCTTCTTGAAAAAGGACATCGGGCCTGCCTTTGATTGTTTGTTCCTACCTAGTCCTTCGTAACGGCCAAGAAAAGGGGACACCCAAGCAGGGTTAAAGCCCTCTCAAGGACCAATATGCTCGCTCGCAAAAAACCTCAAATCGACGCCAGAACTTATTTGCATGGCCCAAAAAAATGGAAACCATGTGTTTTGAACCAAGAGCGCCTTGCCTTGGGGCTGTTTTGGCCATGATCTCGTGCTATTTTAACGGCAATGAAGCGACATGATCCTCTGCCTCTTTGGGCCTTTGCCCTTGCTGCGTTTGCGCCGCTGCCCCTGTTCGCACTGGGAGTGATCTTCGGCGGGGCGTGGTCTGTTGCCGGTTTTTTGTATATGACCGCCCTTGCCGCCACCTTGGATCAATTCAAGCAACTGTTCATGGGCGATGCACCAGAAGGTGCAGAGTTTCCTGCCGCAAATGTGATTTTGGGGGTCCTCGCCATCGGTCACATCGTCGCGTTGCCCGTAATGATCTATGCGATCGCTGGGCCCTCAGGTCTCAACGGCCTGTCACGCGCGGCCTTGTTTCTGGGATCTGCCCTTTGGTTCGGCCAAGTCTCTAACCCGATGGCGCACGAGTTGATCCATAAGGGCTCGCGAAGGTTCTACAATCTGGGCGTTCTGGTCTATGGTACGTTGCTGTTTGGGCACCATGCCTCGGCGCACCGATTGGTCCACCACCGTCATGCCGCCAGTGCGCAGGATCCAAACTCGGCCCGAGAGGGTGAGGGGTTTTATCGCTTTTTTCTTCGTGCTTGGACCGGCAGCTTCATGCTTGGGCTGTGCGCAGAAAACGAATTACGTGCGCGCAATTCCTCTGGCCTGCATCCCTATTGGGCCTATACGGCCCTCGCCGTGGCCAGCCTTTTAACGGGCACCATCATCGCTGGCTTGCCTGGTGCGTTGGTTTGGGCAGCACTGTCATTTCATGCGCAAATCCAATTAATGCTGTCTGACTATGTTCAGCACTATGGCCTCTCTAGGCTGCGCTTGCCCAATGGCAAACTTGAAGCTGTGGCGGCACGACATTCGTGGAACGCTCCGTTCTGGTTTTCTTCGGCGCTCATGCTCAACGCGCCGCGACATTCGGATCATCATGCAAATCCTGCGCGCCCTTACCCGGCGCTACGCGTCCCGTTGGCCAATGAAGCCCCAACCTTGCCATGGCCATTGCCTTTGGCTTGCACAATCGCCCTGGTTCCCCCGCTGTGGAAACGAAAGATACGTCCACACCTCGCCCCGTGGGCGGCGTCATGAAACCTTGGCCGATCCTTGTCTTTCTGTCCTCTGCCGCTTGGTGCCAAGATTTGGATTCCGCGTTAACCGCTGAGCAATTCGATGCCTATGTGACTGGAAAAACGCTGTTTTGGTCTTTTGAGGGTCAAGCATGGGGAACAGAAGAATACCTACCGGGTCGCCTTGTTCAATGGGCCAGTCAACCGGGGGAATGTCAGATTGGCCGGTGGTATGAAGAGGCTGGACAGATTTGTTTCCGCTACGATGGCGGCGAGGCCCCGTCGTGCTGGATCTTTCGCGCGACGATCACAGGATTGACGGCCGATCTTCAAGGACCAAAGGGACCTTTCTTGCTGCAAGAAGCCGGCCAAACGAATGATGGGCTCGATTGTCCCGGGCCAGACGTCGGGGTTTGAGTTCCCGCGCATGGCCCGCAATCGTCTCAAAAGGACCAGGCCATTTCATTGGTCGCAGGCGCAACAGATCAGAAAAGACTGCCCTGCCCCGGGCCTGAGGGCGTTTTGGGGTGTTTGACGGCCCCGGTGCCAGCACCCCCCGTTGACACCAAGGTTGAGGCCGCTAGACCCAAAGTTACACGGCCATCGTGAAACTCAATTTCAAGGCTCTGGGCGGTCTCGGCCGCTGCTCTGTTCGTCAAGACAACCCCTTGCCCGCGGACAACAGCATATCCGCGTTTTAGCGTTTCAGCATAGCCCAAGGTCAGCCGCGTCCGGTCCAATGCCTCCAATCGGCGGTCCAATTCTGCCAGGCGTTTGGCAGGGGCGGAATCCATCCGTGCAGATAGATCGCCCAACTTGATCCGCCCCTCGACGCCGCGCCGCACGGCATCATTGACCAGCCGTGATAACGCAGGGGCCAAACGGCTGGCCCATTTGTCCAAGCCAGCCTTGGAGGAATCCATCCTTCGAGCCAAGCGCGCCGCCATCGTCTCATTGGTCCGTTCCAACCCTTGGCGGCGTCTTTCGATCAAGTTCAACAAGGTCTGCGGGCGCAAAACGCCGGCCCGAGACTCAAACACACCGCGTTTTCGAGCGACGCCCAGCCCCAAGGCCGATCCCAGTTTTCCAGACCACAGATCAAGCCGCTGACCCGGACCTTGCACAAGACTTTCTGGTCGGGGCAAAGCACGCCCAAGATCCCTTAACCGTTCTGCGCGTCGTCCTAGGCCCATGACCACGGACCGGATCAACCGGGCGCCCAGGGCTTCATTGGTCGCCAAAAGCTCAAGCCGGACGGGAACGGCAAGTTCGGCCGCCGCCGTCGGCGTTGGGGCCCTTAAATCGGCCGCATAGTCGATCAACGTCGTGTCAGTCTCATGTCCAACGGCACTGATCAGAGGGATGTTTGAGGCCGCTGCAGCGCGCACGACGATCTCTTCGTTGAACCCCCAAAGATCCTCCAGGCTGCCTCCGCCCCGTGCGACGATGATCACATCTGGCCGTCGAACGTTTCCCCCCGGCTCAATCGCGTTGAACCCACGAATGGCTGCCGCGACCTCAGCGGCGCAGGCCTGTCCTTGCACCGCCACTGGCCAAATCAAAACGTGCCGCGGAAATCGGTCAGCAAGCCGATGAAGAATGTCTCGGATCACCGCCCCTGACGGCGAGGTGACAACCCCGATGACTTCCGGCAAATAGGGGATCGGCTTTTTGCGCGTCTGGTCGAACAAACCCTCAGCACTCAGGGCCACCCGGCGCTTCTCCAGCATGGCCATCAAAGCCCCTGCCCCCGCCGGGACAACATCCTCGACGATCAACTGATATTTGGATTGGCCCGGAAAGGTGGTCATCCGCCCGGTGGCGATAACTTCCATTCCTTCCTCGGGACGCACCTGCATGCGCGCGACCTGCCCTTTCCAGCTTACGGCATCCAAACTGGCCTTGTCGTCCTTTAGGGCAAAATACAAATGACCCGACGCCGGCCTTGAAAGACGTCCAACCTCGCCGCGGACGCGCACCAGACCAAATTCACCCTCGATCACCTTTTTGACCGCCCCCGACAATTCGGACACGGTGAATTCTGGGCCATTGCTGGGCGCGGGGTCGGTTTCGAACAAATCCATATGCCTTATTTGCCTCAGGCTGTGACTCAATGCAATCCAATCCCGCGCAAGACAATGGCCCGTTAGTAACCCGCAGTCATTCCAAAATCGATTGGCAATGCGGCCCCAGTGATCGCCGACGCCTCAGCCGAGACCAGATATGCTGCGAAAGAAGCGATTTCTTGAGGTGTGATGAAGCGCGCAGCGGCGCCTTGTGGATATTGCATCAACAGGCGGTCTTTATAGGCCTTGGGATCGCCGTCGCCGTAAGTCTCGGCCTGAAACTCAATCATGGGGGTGGCAACATCTGCCGGGCATAGCGCATTAACTCTGATGCGGCGCGGGGCAAGATCCAGCGCAAGCGCCTTGGTCAGCAACACCAATCCCCCCTTTGATGCTGAGTAAACACTCGCCCCTTTATTTCCGACAAGCCCCGCGTCAGAGGCGATATTCAAGATCGCCGCACCCTCGGGCAGATGAGGCAAGGCGGCTTGTATCATCAAAAATGGACCCTTCAGATTGACATCCATGACCAGATCCCAATCTGCCTCGCTCATCGACTCTGGGGCGCCCTCTCGCCAAACACCTGCGGCATTTATCAGAACATCCAGCCGACCGCCCCAGGCCATGGTGGTCGCGACGCATTGATAGCACGAGGCCCGGCTGCGCAAATCCAAGGGCACAGCGCAGGCCACATGTCCAGCCGCCGAAAAGGCCTGTTCGCCCTGATATAACGGATCCAATGGCAGATCGGCCAAAGCGACGGCGTAGCCGGTGCGCGCCAATGCCTCAGCGATCGCCCGTCCCATTCCTCCCGCGCCTCCGGCGATAAGGGCAACAGGTCTAGATGGGGTGGTTGGCATGGCGTCCTCCGTTTGGCGCAGTGGCTGTCACCACCTGATCACCCCCCTAGGTTCCTCGCAAGCCCATGCGCGGCCAAACCCGCTCTGTCAAATCCACGCGGTGGCAATAGGCGAACTTTCAAGGTTCCGATCGGCTCGCTTGCCCCTTTGCAGCGAGGTGGCTATCACACAGCACCGAGTCGGCGCAGCCTTAAGGAGAGTGTCCATGAACATCCTAATTCTTGGAAGTGGTGGTCGCGAACACGCTTTGGCTTGGGCCATCAAGCAAAATCCCAAAACCGACCGACTGATTGTTGCACCCGGCAACGCAGGCATCGCGCAGTTGTGTGAAACGGCCGACATCGACATCCTTGACGGCGGCACCGTGGTAACGTTTTGCGAAGAGAATGCGATTGATTTTGTTATCATCGGCCCCGAAGCCCCCTTGGCCGCAGGTATCGCCGATGCAACCCGCGCGGCCGGCTTGTTGACGTTCGGACCCTCTGCCGCTGCCGCCAGATTGGAATCTTCCAAAGCCTTCACCAAAGAAATTTGCGATGCCTGCGGCGCGCCCACATCGGCCTATGCGCGCTTTACCGAGAAGGTCTCTGCGCGAGCCTATGTGACCGAAAAGGGGGCCCCTATCGTTATCAAGGCCGACGGGTTGGCGGCTGGCAAGGGTGTCGTCGTGGCCATGACCTTGCCTGACGCTTTGGCCGCCCTCGACAATATGTTCAGCGGCGAATTTGGCGCGGCCGGAGCGGAGGTCGTGATCGAGGAATTCATGGCGGGTGAGGAGGCTTCGTTCTTCGTTCTTACAGATGGGGTAAATGCTTTGCCCATTGGCACCGCGCAAGACCACAAACGCGTTGGCGACGGCGACACGGGCCCCAATACAGGCGGCATGGGTGCCTATTCGCCCGCACCGGTGTTAACCGATGCGATTGCTGAACGAGCGATGCGCGAAATCGTTATGCCAACCATTGCCGAAATGGCGCGCCGCGGAACCCCGTATCAGGGCGTTCTTTATGCGGGGTTAATGATTGCCGAAGGCCAAGGCCGATTGGTCGAATACAACGCCCGCTTTGGGGATCCCGAAACCCAAGTATTGATGATGCGCCTTGGTGCCCAGGTGCTAGATCTGCTTTTGGCCACGGCAGAAGGCCGACTTGGTCTGGCACGGGTCAACTGGGCTGACGACCACGCACTAACCATTGTTATGGCCACGAACGGCTATCCCGGGCCCTACCAAATTGGATCGGCTATCCAAGGGTTGAAAGCTCTGCACGAGGACAGCTTTCATATGGCTTTCCACGCTGGAACTGGCATGGCCGATGGGCAAATCATCGCAAATGGCGGTCGGGTGTTGAACCTCACGGCCCGCGGTGACACTTTGGCCCAAGCCCGAAGTCGCGCTTACAGCATGGTGCAAACAATAGACTGGCCGGGTGGATTCTGTCGGAGCGACATTGGCTGGCGCGCACTCTCCGAAAGTTAGTCGCTTTCTGCGCGTCGATCGTCTGGTGTGCGAAAAAAGGATGGCAGGGAAAAAGGCCTGATTGCACTGTCTTGTGAATTCAATTTGCTAGCAAATGCGCCGCCGGGCCGTTTCGGAAAAGCAATGACGTTGCTTGACGTGTCGCCGATTTGCGGCTGCACCTCAGGTGTCTGCAAGTGCTGGATCACTAGCTCAGTTACAACACACAGTGCCTCACCAACGTCATCCAATCCATTCGCTTCTGAATACCCAATCAGGTCTTCCAGTACACCAACCACCCACTTATGCGACGACACCATAAATTGTTCCCTCAAATCCACTGCTTCAATCTCGTTAGCGTTAACTTTGGAGGTATTGGTAAACGCAGGAAAATTCATTGCAAAAAAGGCATAGTTTAAGCTCCGTAAGATGCGAACGGCTATGCCAAAGTGTAACTATGTTTAATTGACGCCTTCAGAAGTCACTGATACCTCGTAAATTATACTTAAGCATATATTCCATTTTTCCAACTTTGGTCGTCACGCCTCGATCAGGCCCTTGATTGTGTTCTTGCGAAGCGCATAAGATAGTCACTTGGGAAATCACTTTATTCATTGGTATGATTTGATGTCCTCTTGGACCACCGAGCAACACAATCCGAACCTACAATTCATACAACAAGGTACCAAATGCATTCGAAACACGCAGCCATCACACGCACCCTTATCGCTTCCACAGGCCTTGCCCTTGGCGCCGGCCTTCTTCCGACTTTGTCTTTGGCGCAATCACTGCCAGAACCCTACGTATCTCGTGCGCTAGATGCCGTTCTTCTGCCAATAGATGCCGCGGTAGTGACTGCATTTTCTTTGGATGCTGGAACAAAAGGTGCATTGATCTTGGCAACGCAGCCCGGCGGCCTTGCAGAGGCAGCAGGCTTCTTGCCAGGCGATGTCATTGAAACCATCAAGAACAAGAAGGTCAAATCACCGATCGAGGTTGACGAGATCGTCCTGTACTGGATCATGAACGGCGTTACCGATTTCGGCTTCGACATCTGGCGGAACGGCGCGCTCGCAACCTCGTCGTGGGTGATCACGGAGGAATATTATTACGAGACGATCGATGTGACCAGCGTGTCTTCTTGGTCAAGCTACAGTTCTGAATCCTTCTCTTATGAATCGTACTATTCCGAGTATTCTGAATCGATCGTCGAAAGTTACGAATATTCAGAAACCCTGATTGAAGAGACCGTGACGAGCGAAGAGTTTACCAGTGAAGTTTCGGAAGAGTCGTCAACCGAAGAAAATATGACCGAAGAGACATCGACTGAAGACGATGCTGACGGCGACGGCGTCGCAGATGATGCAGAAGCCGACGACGGCGGAGACGCTGGCGGCGACGACGCGGGAGGTGACGACAGCGTTGGTGCGGGCAGCGACGACGCGGGTGGTGACGACGCGGGTGGTGACGACGCGGGTGGTGACGACGCGGGTGGTGACGACGGCGGGGATGCTGGCGGCGACGACGCGGGCGGTGATGACGGCGGGGATGCTGGCGGAGACGACGCGGGCGGTGACGACGGCGGCGATGCTGGCGGCGACGACGGCGGCGACTCCGAGGGCTGATCAACCGACTGACGATTTCTGAATCTCGTCCACGAACATCATCTGGGCGCGGCATCATCTGTCGCGTCCGTTTGGTCTTGAAGATGCCCATTGGCCATTGAACGACCATCGGCACGCAAAACGCTCAGAATCTTCTGGCGACACACGAAGGACGTCACCGTCCCCAAACTCGGCTCTTGCGCCTCCTATGCCCCCCGGCTTAAAGAGACGCCGTTTTGCAGGCTTAGGAG
>CANHLE010000039.1 GCA_947461435.1 Paracoccaceae bacterium
ATGGATGGGGCCGCGAGGGGTGTTTTGCGTTCACGGTCGCGTCATCCGAAGGCGCGCTGAGAAAATGAAAAAGGCCCTGCGGTGCGGCAGGGCCTTTTGGTCCGGTGATCCTGAAGATCAGCCTTTTTTCAGACAGCGGTTTCCCAGCAGTTCCGCAATTTGAACGGCGTTCAGCGCGGCGCCCTTGCGCAGATTGTCTGAAACGCACCACAGCGAAATGCCGTTTTCGATTGTGCTGTCTTGGCGCACGCGGCTGATATAGGTCGCATAATCGCCCACACATTCCACAGGGGTGATATAGCCGCCCGGTTCGCGTTTATCGATCAGCATGATGCCGGGGGCCTCACGCAGGATATCCTGGGCCTCTTGCCAATCGATCGGATCTTCGAATTCGATATTGATCGCCTCGGAATGGCCAACGAAAACGGGAACCCGCACGCAGGTTGCCGTGACCTTGATCTTGGGATCCAGAATTTTCTTGGTCTCGGCGACCATTTTCCATTCTTCCTTGGTCGACCCATCGTCCAGGAAAACGTCGATCTGGGGGATCACGTTGAAGGCGATTTGTTTGGTGAATTTCGACGGCGCAACCTCTTGACCGGGGACGTACATGCCCTTGGTCTGGTTCCACAATTCGTCAATGCCTTCTTTGCCTGCCCCCGAGACCGATTGATAGGTCGCCACCACCACACGTTTGATGCGGGCGCGGTCATGCAAAGGCTTCAACGCCACGACCATTTGCGCGGTAGAGCAGTTGGGGTTGGCGATGATCATCTTGTTCTTGTAGCGCACGATGTCGTCGGCGTTCACTTCGGGCACGATCAGCGGGATCTGCGGATCATAGCGGTAAAGCGACGAGTTATCGATCACCACGCAGCCTGCGGCGGCGGCCTTTGGGGCATAGATCTTGGTCGCTTCGGAACCCACGGCGAACAAGGCGATGTCCCAGCCGGTGAAATCAAAGGTGTCCAGATCCTTGGTCTTCAGGGTCTTGTCGCCAAAGCTGATTTCGGTGCCCATGGATTTTCGTGACGCCAAGGCGACAATTTCATCCACCGGAAACTCGCGCTCGGCGAGGATGTTCAGCATTTCGCGGCCCACGTTACCCGTGGCACCCGCGACGACGACCTTATAGCCCATCGGGGTTCTCCTTTTGTGGTCCTTGACAGTCAAGGACGGCTGGCTGTTAGCGCAAAGGGGGGGGCGGCGAAAGGGGATATGCTGCATTTGCAGCCATGTTCCGCGCTTGACGCAGTTTTTCCGCCATTGCGGACAAATCCGCGTCGCCCGGGGGGAAAACAAAGCGCGGATAATAGACCTGATCCAGCCAGTTCATGAATGTTGCGCGGCAAAGGGGATTGAACGTCAAGGAATCAGGCGCGGCAAAGGCCGCATTCAGATCGGCCTGCGCGGCAACCGGGGTGCAAAGGCCGGGCCGCGCAAAAAATGCGCGGCCAACGACGACGACGGGTTTGTCGTAGAAAAACGCCTGAAGGCCCATGGAGGAGTTGAGCGTGACAAGGCCGCGACTTTCACCCAGCTGCGCAAAACTGTCGGTTTGATTGTCAAGCTGTACCCGGCCTGTGGCCAAGAGCGGGGCAAGATCTTCGGCCAAGGATTGACGGGCCGAGGGATGTTCCTTGAGCCGGAGGTGCCAGCCGGGGGGCAGATGGGCGGCGGCCTGAACAAGGGCAGACAGAAAGCCTGTCATCCCGCCCGTCCACCCTGAAAACAGGGTGACTTGACTGTCGCTGGGCACTTGCAAGGGGCAGAACAAGAACGGCGTATCGGGCAGGGTCGATGCGCCCTGCCCCACATCCGCCCGCCGAGAGGTGCGCGCCGTCAGGCCCCGGCCCATGGCGCGCCAGCCGTCGCCGCAGCGCGCGGGGTCGGTTCCGGCCCAAGCGGTGTCATCTGCCAAAGGCACCCCGCCTTCGGCGTTCACGCCGACGGGGTCGATGGTGATCCGGTTCGGAACGGGTGCAAGTTCGCACGATAAGGTGGCCGATCCGCAATCACGTGCGGCCAGAAGGAAGGCAAGGCGCGATCCGCCAAGGCCATTCCATGCCACCGCCACGGCGCCCGGGTGGCGGGCAAACATCCGCCGGGCGCCATTGTACTGCACGCGGATCAAAAGCGCCTTGAGCCAGCGGCCCATGCCCTTTGGTTGGCGTTTGGCGCGCGACAGGCAAAGGGCCACGCGAGCGGGTGTTTCAGGGAAGTCTCGCCACGACCACGGAGCCAGACGCAAACGCTTCCCACCGCCATCGGCCTGTGCCAAGGCGGCAAATACCGCCTCTTTGCGGGCGTTCCATTCAGCGGGAAAGATGATCATGCGCTAATCTGTCCGATCTTTGGACAAAAGGTAAATCGCAAGGCCCAGACCCACAAGCGCGATATAAGCGGCAAAGATACCTTGATAGGCGGCGGTGGGCCCGGCTGCACCGTCTTGCAGCGCAGAAAAAAGCCGCCCCGTGGCCATTTGCATCAGCCCCGCCGTGCCGATGCCGAACAGATTGATCAAGGAAACACCGCGCCCCGTCAGATGCGGTGGCAGAAAGGCGCGGCCATGCGCCATGACCATGGGAAAGGAAGCCCCGAAAAGGCCGACGCCCGCCAGCAGAACCAAGGTGCGCCCTGAATCGACATCGGGCCGGGCCCATAGGCCCACAAGAGAGACCAACATCAGGGTATTGCCGCCGAAGATCAGCCATTTGCGGCTGCACAAGAGACGCTCCATCGGGCCATAGGCCATATTGCCCGCAACCATGGCCAGACCCATGATCAGCGTGACCTGTCCAATCCGGCCCGTATCGGCGCCAAACACATCGGCGTACCATGGACCGATCCAAAGCCCGCGCAGCCCTGCGGCCGGCGCATAGCAGGCCGCCATCATCACAAGGATCGGCCACAGGGCAGGCAAGCGCAAAAGATCAAGAACCGATCCTTGGGCGGAACCTTCGGTTCGGGGGGGATCGCGCACAAGGGCGAGGATCGCAGCGGCGGCGAACAGGGTAAGCCCGGACAGCGCCCACAGCGCCCCGCGCCAGCCCATCAGCCCGACGGCCCACGTCAACGGCAATGACGCTGCAATATTGCCAAGGCTGCCCACGGCGATCACAAGCCCGGCAAGACTGCCAAAGACGGCCGGGGAATAAAGGCGCGCGAAAATGAAATAGCTGGCCATCAGCACCGATGAGCAGCCCATGCCAATCAAGATCATGGCCCAGCGGATCGATTGGGGCCCGGTCGCCATGGCAAAAAGCGCGGCCCCAAGGGCGGCGATGGCCAAAAGGAGCGCGGTCGTGCGCCGGGGGCCAAAGCGATCAAGTGCCGCGCCGACGGGCAGTTGCATCACTGCAAAGGCGAGGAACCACCCGCCGGACGCCGAGGCGAGCATTTGCGGTGTGGCGCCAAGATCTTGTGACAGAACTGGCGCAAGCACGGCCAGAAAGGCGCGGTAAAACTGCGACAAAAGGTAAGACAGGATTAGAACGATGATGCCAACGCGCATGGGACGCACCGGCCTAGGCGGGCCGGGCCAGCATGACCTTTTCGCGGATGGGCAGGTGGATCAGGGCCGAAAACGCCCCAACGCCAACGCCGATCCACCAGACCAGCGTATAGTCGCCCGTGATGTCATACATCCGCCCCCCCAGCCAGACACCCAGAAAGCTGCCGATCTGGTGGCTGAGGAAGACAAACCCATAAAGCGTGCCCATATACCGAAGCCCGTAAATATGCGCGACAAGGCCCGAGGTCAGCGGAACCGTGGCCAGCCACAGCGCGCCCATCGAGGCGCTGAACAGCAGAACCGTGAAGGGCGTCATCGGGGCAAGGATGAAGGCGGCGGCAACAATGGTTCGGGCGGTATAAATACCGGCTAGCAGATACTTCTTTGTGTATTTCTTGCCCAGCGCGCCGGCGAGGATACTGCCTGCAATATTGAACAGGCCGATCACGGAAATCGCAACCGCGCCAAGAGCTGATGTGCTGGTGATGCCGATACTGGCCAGAAGGCCCGAGGGATCGATCGCGCCGCATTTTTCCGCAACAAAGGCCGGAAAATGAGCCGTGATGAAGGCCAATTGATACCCACAAGAGAAAAATCCAAGAAAAATCATGCTGAAGGACGGATCCTTGAACGCCCGGATAAGCACGGTGCCCATGCTTTCTTCAAGTTCGGCCCGTGTGGCCACGGTGGGGCTGCGCATGAAGGGCAACACCATCAAGATGGCGATAATGGCGACGGCAAAGATCAGGAAGACGGTTTGCCAAGGATAGGATTGCAACAGGAATTCGGCGACGGGCGCGCCTATGACCTGACCGGCTGATCCGGCGGCGGTGGCAATTCCCAGAGAGATGGACCGATTTTCCGGCGATGACGCGCGGCCCACGACCGCGAGGATGACGCCAAACCCTGTTCCGGCAATGCCAAACCCAACAAGGATTTCCAGCATTTGATGGGCGGCAGGGGTAACCGCAAACGAGGACAGCACAAGGCCCGCAGCGTACAGGATCGCGCCTGCGATGATCGCCCGGCGGTCGCCAAAGCGTTCGGCCAGCATCCCGAAGATGGGCTGACCAATCCCCCAGGCCAGGTTCTGGATGGCGATAGCCAATGAAAATTCCGACCGGGGCCAATTGAATTCGGCGGCGATGGGGATTTGAAAAACCCCAAACGAGGCACGGATCGCAAAACCCGTCATCAGAACAAGACATCCTGCGATCAGGACGGGGGTCAGCAGTTTGCCTTGTGCCATAGGGGCGCCTTTCGCAATTTTTCGCGCGACCATCTGCCCCCAACACGGCAAGGTCAAACCAAAAATTGCTATTTTCACGCGGCGTGGCCAGGTGGGGGCCTGTCCCTTTCGAATTTGGCTGCTTAACATGGGGCGATAAGATGTGGAGGGTGCAGATGACAGAGTGGTGGCGCGGGGCGGTGACCTATCAGGTCTATCCACGGTCGTTTCAGGATGACACGGGCGACGGGATCGGAGATCTGCGCGGCATTACGCGGCGTCTGGAACATATCGCGTCCTTGGGATGCGATGCGGTGTGGCTGTCACCTTTCTTCACCTCGCCCATGCTGGACATGGGTTATGACGTGTCGAACTACACCGATGTTGACCCTGTCTTTGGCTCGTTGGCTGATTTCGATGCCTTGCTGAAGCGGGCGCATGATCTGGGCTTGAAGGTGATCATCGATCAAGTCTTGAACCATTGTTCGGACAAACACCCGTTCTTTGAGCAAAGCCGAAAAGATCGGGCCAACCCCAAGGCGGATTGGTTCGTTTGGGCCGATCCAAAACATGACGGCAGCCCACCCAACAACTGGATTTCCGTCTTTGGCGGGTCATGCTGGCAGTGGGATGCGCGGCGCAAGCAGTATTACTTGCACAATTTTCTGCCCCAACAGCCTGACCTGAATTATCACAACCCGGAAGTTTTGGACTATATGGAATCGGTGTTGCGGTTCTGGCTGGATCGCGGGGTGGATGGATTTCGTTTTGATACGGTCAACTATTTCTTCCACGATGCCAAACTGCGCGACAATCCGGCCGACTTTCGGGTGAAGGCGGTGCCAGAAGGCAACCCCTATGCCATGCAGTACCATCTGTTTTCAAAAAATCAGCCCGAGAATCTGGCTTGGATGGAGCGGATCCGGCGGGTGATGGACGATTATGACGACCGGGCGACCGTGGGAGAGATGGGCGAGAACCATCACGCCATTCGGATGATGGGGGACTATACGCAGCCGGGCCGGCTGCATCAGTGCTATTCGTTTGAAATGATGGGGTATGATTTTACGCCTGCCTTCTTTCGGGGGAAGATCGAAGAGTTCTTTGCCGGCGCGCCAAATGGCTGGCCGATGTGGGCTTTTTCCAATCATGATGTGGTGCGCCATGTCAGCCGGTGGAAGGAACGCGGTGTCAGCCAAGACGCGCTGGCGAAAGTGGCGGCGTCGATGCTGTTGTCGTTTGAAGGGTCGATCTGCCTTTGGCAGGGTGAGGAGATGGGGCAGACCGACACGATCTTGTCCTTTGACGAATTGACTGACCCGCAAGGGATCAACTTTTGGCCCGAACCGATTGGCCGCGATAACACGCGCACGCCGATGGTCTGGGATGGGTCGGCGCAGGGCGGTTTCAGCACCGGTACCCCTTGGTTGCCCGTCAAGGCACTGCAGCTTGCGCGCAATGTCGCCGCGCAAGAGGCCGATGCAGGATCTGTGCTGCACCACTATCGCCGCGCCTTGGCCTTTCGTCGCCAGATGCCTGCACTGGTCAGCGGCAAGAGCCGGTTCCACGATGTGCCTGATCCGCTGTTGGCCTTTACCCGGGGAGAAGGCGATGGCGCGGTGCTTTGTGTGTTCAACCTTGGCCCACAGGCCCGCAACGTGGCGCTGACGGGCAAGCCTGTGCTGGTGGGCCCCTGCGATGCCACCCTTTCGGGACAAAACTTGGCGTTGCCCGGCAATGGCTGGGCTTGGATCACAGGCGCCGTCGTTTAGCGCAGGCGCAGCGAGACTTTGGCCGATCGGCCTTCGGCATCGATCACGGTCAGATCGGTAAAGCCGCGTCCAAGGCCGTTGACCAAGGTTTCGCGCGCCGTCAGGCCAAGGATCAGGGGTGCGCCATCGGCCATCAGCGTGAAGGGGGCTGTGCCGCCAGACAGGCGGATCAGCAAAGCGCCGTTCAGCAATTCAACCTCGGCGCCGGGGGGCGGAAAATCAAAGCTGGGCCCGCCAAGGGCATCGTCAAAGGCGGCGGTTCGTGGGCGGAAATGCTGCAGGGGTTGCGGCAGTTCGGAATTGGAAGCCAGCAGCGTTTCTGGCGGGGCGGGGGGCTGCGGCGTCAATTGCGGGGACAGGCGCGCAAAGGCCTGAAACAGCACGGGCGCGGCCAGATCAGCACCAAAGGCACCGGGCACCGGGGTGCCATCCGGACGGCCCATCCAGATACCCACCACATAGCGCCCATCAAAGCCAATTGCCCAAGCATCGCGGTGCCCATAAGAGGTTCCGGTTTTGTAGGCGAGGCGGTTTTCGGGGCTGCCGGCCGGTGGTTGAAGGCCAGCCAGAATATCGCCGACCTGCCAAGCCGATGCTGCAGACAGAACACGTTGACCTTCGGCAGAGGTGCCATCCATCCTCCAGTGCAGCGGCAGGGCCACGCCGCCCCGCGCCAGCATGGCATAAAGCTGCACCATATCTTGCAATGTCACGCCCAGGCCGCCCAGTGCCACGGCAAGGCCCGGCTTGCCCGTTCCCGGAATAGCATAGTGGACGCCCGACTGATCCAAGGCCAATAGCAGACGCGTGGGACCGATAGCATCGGTCAGTTGCACGACCGGCGTGTTGAGCGACATCTGAAGAGCATCGCGCAAAAGGAGGGTGCCATGATAGATCTTGTCAAAATTCTTCGGCTGATACCCATCAAAATTGACCGGCCGATCTTCGATCAAGGTTTCGGGATGCGCCAGTCCCTGATCGAACGCAAGGGCATAGACGATGGGTTTAAGCGTGCTGCCGGGCGAGCGTAGGGCCTGTGTCATGTCGACAAAGCCTTGGCGCTGGTCCGCCTCAAAGGCGGCAGAGCCGACGGATGCCAAAATCTCGGCGGTGCGGTGGTCGGCCACCACCATGGCGATCTGCAACCGCTCTCCCTGCCCTTTTAGGGTGTCACGAGCGAGCTGTTCCAGAGCCATCTGAAGATCAATATCCAGCGTCAGGTGGTGGGTGGAAAGGCCGGGCTGGTCGGCGCGGGCCCGGTCGGCCATGTGGGGGGCAAGGGCAGGAAAGGGGCGGCGTTCGGTGGGAACGCGTTCGGAACGGGCCGCGGCGGCCTGATCGCTATCGATCAGACCATCGCGAAGTTGTCGATCTATGACGCGGTTTCGCGCGGCCTGCGCGGCATCTGGGTGACGGTCGGGGCGGCGGCGTTCTGGGCTTTGCGGAATGGCAACCAGAAGGGCCGCTTCGGAAGGGGTCAAGCGACGCGGTTCCTTGCCAAGATAGGCCAAAGCGGCCGCGCGGACCCCTTCGACATTGCCGCCGAAGGGGGCAAGGTTGAGATACAGTTCGAGGATCTGGTCTTTGGTCAATCGGCGTTCCAACGCCAGAGCAACCCGGATTTGGCGCAATTTGCCATCAAGCGCGCCCGTGCCAGAAGATTCCAACAGGCGGGCCACTTGCATGGTCAGGGTGGAGCCGCCCGACACGACGCGTCCGTTGGTTAGCGCTTGCCACGCCGCGCGCGCAAGTGAGCGCGGATCTACGCCGCCATGGTCGCGAAAGCGTTTGTCTTCATAGGCCAGAAGGGCGGCGATATAGGCAGGGTCAACCTCGTCCAATGACAGGTGGAGCCGCCAGCGCCCATCGGCGACAGTGTAGGCGCGCAGCAGTTTACCGTCGCGGTCCAGCACTTGCGTGCCGGTCGGGACGACAAGGGCCGGCAGATCGGTTTGGGCGATCCAAAGATCAAAGCGATCGCGGGCCATGGCCCCCGTCAGCAAGACAAAAGCCACGACAAACATAAACAGGGAAAAGCGCCGCATGGCCTAAGGACAGTTCACAAACAAGGGGCCATGCCCGCACGGACCGCGCGCCTGCAGGTTGGGACGGCGCGGCAGGGCGGCCTTGGGCCGCCGTGCCTTCATGGGGGGCATGTCACGCTGCATGTCACTGACCGATGGTCAAGGTCCCTGTGTCGCTGCGACCTGTCAGATCCGGGCGGTACATGTCTTCGACAAAGGCCGCAGGATGGTGAAAGAGTCCCGGACTGACCGCCCGCACGATATAGGCCAGCCGAAAGGTGGCGTTGTCGTAACGGTCGACGGCGGCAAGGAAACGATCCTGACGAAACTCTGTATGGGTGGCGACCGTATCAAGACCCAGCCAGTCCAAGGCAGAAACAGACCCCGAAGCCAGAAGGTTGGGGTTATCAATTTCAAGACCCGCCGGAAGCGGATCTGACACCATCAATCGTGCCTCGCCGCGGCCATAGGGGGTTACTTCTAGGACAACAGCCAAACGGTCGCCGGTTTTAAGGGTGTCGAGTGAGGCCGGTTCGCCCGCAAGGGTGTAATAGGTGCGGGTGATGGTATAGCCGTTGCCACCTGCGGGTTCATTCGCCAAGGGAACGCCGTAGGTCGTGATGGTTAATGTGGTGTCAGCGCCTGTGTTCTTGACCACTACCGGTGCATCGCTTTCGCTGTCCAGGACCTTGACCAAGGGGCCGTCGGCGGGAACGCCGTTCATAGTGATGTCCTTGGCGCCTTTGCCATCGATCAGTGCGTTTGCAGCAAGAAGTGTCCAGGTCGCCTCTTGCGTTGAAAGTGCCCCGGACGAGGCGATGCGGTTGGTAAATGCCTCGGCGTCAATGGCCGTGCTGCCAGCCTCGGTGGCGAGGGCCAGAACGGCCGCCGCATCCCGGCGGTTTGTGCCATAATCCACCCGGAACAACTGTTCGGCGTCCAGAACTGGCAAAGCATTCAGGGCGGCGGCGGCGCGGGCAAACATCGCGTCGGCGCGAGGTTGGTCCCCATAGCTGGCCAAAGCCGCCCCCAGTTGTGCCATTGCGGTCGGGGTTGCAAATGCATCGCCCTTTACGTCGGCATAATACCGCAGATCGCCCACGGCAGCGGCCCCTTCGCGGGCCAGAACCATGAGGGCATAGGCCAGCGATTCACCGCCCATGTCAAAATCGGCAGCATAGTTGACTTGATTGCGCAGGTTATCCAAGGCCTGCCGGAAGGCGGTATCAGGCACCTGAAAACCGCGCGCCCGCGCCCGGCTTAGGAAATCGGTGACATACGCATCCAGCCACATGTCACCCTCGCCCGGGCCCCAAAGCCCAAAGGCCCCATTGGCGCCTTGGTTTGTCAGGATCTCGGCCACGGCCTGTTCGATGCGCTGGCGCATGTCGGCAGAGCCGGGCAGATCCATCAGCTTTGCCACATCTTCAAAGTACAAGAGCGGCAAGGCTTTTGACGTCATCTGTTCGGTGCAGCCATAGGGATAGGCATCCAGCGCCTGCAAAACGCCGGGGGCGTTCAGGCGCGCAATCGGGCCAACGGCCATGGTGGCACGGGCCGTACCGGGAACCAGATCGGCAAAGACCGAGGCATCAAAGGTGAATTCCTGCCCCTTGGCCAGATCCAGCCGCGAAACGCGGACCACAGGCGGATCGTTGACCATCACGGGAAGAATCAAATCCTTTGTGAGGACCTTGCCATCGGGGGTGGTGAGGCGGATGCTGATCTTGTGAACGCCCTCTGCCGCTGTCGAAACCGGGATTTCAACCGTGGCTTTTCCCTGATCAGCAAGATCGAGCCCCGAAGGAACTGCGCCCAAGGTAAGGGCGGAATCGGCCGTGACATCTACGCTCATCCGGCCCGAGGGGCCCGTGGCATGCACGATGTCCAGACGGATCCGGCTGCTGTCGCCGGGGGCCAGAAAGCGCGGCAAGCTGGCGGTCACGACGACCGGGTCACGCACCAGAACGTCTTGGCTGGCCTGTCCGACGCCCTTTGCGCTGTAGGCAACCGCCATCAGTTTGACCGTGCCGTTGAAGGAGGGAAGGGTAAAGGACGCGCGGGCCATACCATCGGCATCCACCGCAATCGGGCCCGAGAAATAGGCAACAAGCTCTTCTGTGGGGGGCGGTGCCTGCAAGCGGGCCTGTTTGGCGGCATCACCGCCCGACCGGACCAAGCCAGCCTCGCCGGTCATGCCATCTATCAGGCGTCCGTAGATATCGCGGATCCCAATCCCCAGTTTGCGCTGGCCGAAATAGTAACTTTGGGGATCTGGCGCGTCAAAAGCCGTCAGGTTCAAAATGCCAACATCGACGGCCGCCAGAGTAACATAGGCCGTATCACCGGGGGCCACGCCGTCCACCTTGACGGCCACATCCAGCACGCCGCGAGGATCGGCGGTTGCCGGCGCCTCAATTGTTGCGGTCAAGGCGCGGTCGCCGGGGGCGATTTTGGCATAGGCCAGCCCCAAGGCGCGCGCCGGATTGCGCCCGGCAGCAACATCCATCTGACGCAGGACAATGGCGGAAACATACACGCCCGCGCCCCACTCATCGGTGACGGGCAGATCAATCAGGTTTTCACCTTCGCTGACCTCGACCGCCTTCATGGTCACAAGACGGTTTGACATGACCGTGACCAAGGCAGTCCCTGCCGCGCGCGGCACGAGGCGGACCTTTGCCGTCTCTCCGGGCGCATAGGCAGGTTTGTCGAGTGACAGTTCCAAGGTATCTGGCGTGCTTTCCGCCCCGGCAGGCGCATACCATCCGGCGTAGAAGAGGATGGACGAAGACGACGGCACGCCGTCTGCCCGTTCGACCGCCAATTCGTATTCGCCCCATTCGACACGGCCGCCCACATCCAGCGGGGTTTGCCCCAAGGTCGCTGTCCCGTCTGCCACTGGGGTGCGGGTGATCAACGGCTGCCAGTTCCAATTGCCGTCTTGGGTATACCACTGATACTCTGTCTCGATCCGGGTCAGCGTCCATTTGACGGGCAAAGATACGGGGTTCAGATCTGTAGCGACACCGATGATCTGAAACCGGGCGTCGCTGCCTTCGGCGGCGACATCGGCAAACAGGGGCTTGATTCCGATCATCGGGGAAGAGGGCAAGAGAGCCTGCGTCACCTGCCGTTCAACCGGACGCCCGGACCCTTCAGAAACGCGAACCGTTGCCCGCATTTCAAGCGGCAGCCCGGGGTCTTCCAGCGTGGGGAGGATCAGGCCAAGAACGGCCTGTCCGGCGGAATCGGTACGGGCGGAGGCCAGACTTTCCGTGCTGGGTGAAAAGTCCGCATCATGACGCCCAAAACTGTAGCCATCCCACCCGTCAAGGCCAGCGGCCCGCGACAGGCGGACCTCGCCCTCGACCGACAGATCAGCGCCGGGCACGCCAAAGAGATAGCGTGCATCTACAGTCAGATCCGGCACGCTGTTCAAGCTGAGCGCCTCGGTGCCAAGGGTAAGGGTGAAGTCGATACGCTCGGGCAGGAAATCTTCGACAAGAATGGTCTGCGAGGCGAGCGTTTCGCCTTTGGAATCCGCCAGAATGTCAAGCGTCCAAGGGCCACGCGGGGCGGACGCGGCAACTGGCAGGGCAAAAACATGGCCGCCTGCGCCTTGATCTTCGACCAGTTGGCGCGCGTATTCCACACCGTCCGGTCGGCGCAGAACGGCCGTCAACGGCAGACCGGAAATTGCCCGCGCATCAACATCACGGGCCAAAGCGGTGGCGTAAATCGTCTCGCCCGCGCGGTAGGCGCCGCGATCTGTGGTCAGGAAAACATCCACCGGTGGGGCGGCTTCGCGCCCTTCGACACCCCGATCGGACAAATCAAACTCTGGATCTGTCAGTGACAGGAACCCCAGATCCGTGTCTTTGTCGCGCGCGACAATCATGGCAGGTGCGGCGGAACCCGTGCCGCGTGTCAAACCTGCTTCGAACCGGGCATAGCCCTGATCGTCGGTCGTGGCCGTGCCCAAAACCTCATTGGCATTGCTGAGCAGGTCCACCACGATACCGGGTTTGGCCGCTGCCGTGCCAAGCGAGCGGACAAAGACGTGCAAGCCGTCCACCCCGGACAGGGTTGTCAGACCCAGATCTGACAGGGCAAACCACTGCCACGCGGCGGGGGACAGATAGGGATCAGCGCCCGGAACCTGCGCACGCAGCACGTAGATTCCTGCCGGCTGGTCGGCCAGCGCGTCATCAAGGGGCAGACGGGTCGTGATGTCTTGATTCACCTTGCGCGTGACGTCGGCCGTTCCGGTCCATAGTTCAGAGCCGATCTGCGACGAAAAATCGTATTCCTGATAGTCCATCAACGGCCAGCCAAAATAACCGTTTTGCAGGGCACGCAACAGGTTGCGGTCTGTCACCTTGAACAGGGTCAGATCAAGCTTGTCGGTATTGACCGTTTCCACCGGCAGATTGGCACCGCCCAGCGCTGGCAGGACATAGCCGCGCCCAGCAAAGCGCACGGCAGGGGCGCGGTCGCGGACGTAAGAAGAGACATTGACCGATTTTGCCAAGGACTGACCATCCGCAGACGGCAAACCTTCGCGGAAGGTCAGCGCATAGCGTTGGCCATGCTGGACCCCGTCCACACAAAGCTGCCGATACCCGTCAGAGGAGACCGTCAACCCCGGTTCGGGCAACTGAACGAATGTGGCGTAGTCCACCCCGGATGCCACCAGATTTTCTGTGAAGGTGACGCAGATACGCGGGCGGGCGGAATTGGCCTGCACCTCATCCGATTCGATCCGAAAGCCATATTTTCCGATCGCGCCTTCAAGGGCCACAGCGGTATCGTCGCGCGGCTGCAGATCTTGCGCCAGTCGCAGGGCCTGCACCTTGTCGCGGCCTCGGCCGATGGCCTCTGCGGCGTCACCAAGGGTGATCAGGATTGTGTGCTGCAGTGCCGGATCATCGGACCGCAAATAGGCGTTGACCGCACCCTGAAAGGCCAGATTCTGAAAAGCGCCTGCGTTGTTGGTATCCGTTGTGGAGGCCAGCAGCACAAGGCGCGCAAATTCTGACCAGTCATACCCGCTGTCAGACAGGTTCACGGCCGCCCCAGCAAAACGAAAGGCGGCATCAAAATCGCCGTTGGATTCGGCATCCATGGCCGAAACCATCAGTTCTTCTGTGGTCCAACCGTTGGTAACATAGACGTTGCCCATGTCATTGGCCTGCGCCAATGCACCTTCAAAATCCCAAGGAGCAAGAAAGGCGAGATCCGTTCGGCGGCTTTGCGCAAGCTCTTCTGCCCCCGGCGCGGCGAGAAGGACAAAGCCTGACCACGCAGGCGAAAATCCTTGCGCCTGCCCCGGGTTGGTTTTGGTAAAGCAGGCATTGGCCTTGGCGTTGAAAGTAAAGGCGGTACAGGCCGAATTCGACAGGCAAGCGCGTTCGCAAGCGTCCAGCGTCGTATCAAAAATCGACGCAAGATCGCCGCCGGGCAGATCAACATCTTGGGACAGGGCCAGTCGGCGCTCTGGGATCAAAGAGGAGTCTTGGGCAAAAGAGATCGGCGCTGCGAAAAGCGATGAAAGACCAAAAAGGACGAGTGCACGGATTACGCGGCGCATAATGAAGCTCCTTCAATACCCTCTCAAGGCTCGCACAAGGTGGGGCAGTCTCGCAAGTCCAGATAACGGGCAGATGACGGCAGCGTTAATAGGACATTCACCCCAATGACGCAAATTGGGCACGAATCTGCGGGGCAAAAGGCCCGATTTTAGGTGATCACAGGATGGATCTGGCGGAACGGCTTGCAAAAGAACGGCGTGGGCGGCTTGCCGCCGAGCGGCTTCTTGAGCACAAGAGCCGTGAGTTGTTTGCTGCCAACGAAAAACTGTCGCTGCATGCACGGTCCTTGTCGGACCAGATTGTCGAACAACGTGCCGTTACCCGCGAGGCCCTGTCAGAAGCGCAAAACCTGAAGGGCCAGAATCTGCAATTTGTGGATGATCTGGAACGCGCCCATACATCGGCCGTGATGGCCGAACGGCGGCTGTGGGATTCGATCAACACGATCGAAGACGGATTTGCGGTATATGATTCCTCGCTTCGGCTGGTTGCGGCAAATCGCGCCTATGAAGACACCTTTCGGGCCGTCAGGGTAAGCCTTGGAACACCCTATGACGCCTTGTTTGGCGAGATCGCCGAAAAGGGTCTTTTTCACATGAACGGCAGCGCGGCCGAATGGCGGGCGCAGATGTTGGCGCGGCTGGAAGCCGAGGTGATCGAACCGGTCGATCTGCATTTGAAAACCGGGCAATGGATTCGCCTGCAAGATCAGCGCGCCCGCGATGGCGATCTGGTTTGTCTGGCTTTGGATATCACAGAACAAAAACGCATCTGGGCGGCGGTTGAGGCCATACCGGATGGGTTTGTCTTATTTGACAGAGAGGAACGTCTTTTGGCCTGCAATCAGCGGTATCGCGACATTTACACCGACAGCGCCCCCGCCATGGTGCCCGGCGCAAGGTTTGAAGACATTCTTCGGTATGGGTTGTCGAAGGGTCAACATCTGGATGCCGTCGGTCGCGAAGAAGCCTGGTTGTCAGAGCGGCTTGCACAGCACCGCGCCGGAACGGGCGTTTGGGAACAGCAGTTATCTGATGGCCGCTGGATACGGGCGCATGACCATCCAACGCCGGATGGAGGGCGCGTTGGCCTACGTGTCGATGTCACACGAGAGCGCGAGCGCGAGGCGGCCCTTTTGACCGCGCGCGAGGCGGCAGAAGCGGCCAATCGGGCAAAGTCGGCGTTTCTGGCCAACATGAGCCATGAGATTCGCACACCGATGAATGGGGTGGTCGGCATGGCGGAATTGCTGTGCGATACCGCCTTGACCGAAGAACAGCGACTGTTTGCCGAAACGATCCGATCCTCGGGCGAGGCGCTGTTGGTGATCATCAATGATATTCTGGACTATTCGAAAATCGAAGCCGAGCGCCTGACGCTGTATCCGGAGCCTTTTGATCTGGAACGCACGATCCACGAAGTTGCGATGCTGTTGCAACCAAGGGCGCGGGAAAAGGGCCTGGATCTGATTATCGATTATGACATGTTCTTGCCCACCCGCTATGTCGGCGACCCGGGCCGATTGCGGCAAGTGCTGACCAATCTGGTTGGCAATGCGGTGAAATTTACCGACAAGGGCCATGTGATGATCCGCGTTGTCGGGATCGAGGTGGAACCGGGGGCGACGCAACTGCATGTGACGGTCGAGGATACCGGCATCGGCATCGCGGCGGAACATCTGGACCACATTTTTGGTGAATTCAATCAGGTGGAAAGCGCGTCAAACCGGAAGTTTGAAGGCACGGGTCTGGGTCTGGCAATTACCCAGCGCCTGATCGAGCGGATGAATGGCGCGGTCTGGGTGGACAGCGAAGAAGGCGTGGGGTCCTGCTTTGGGTTCCGCCTTGCCTTGCCCGCTGCCGAGGACGCCGTTCCTGTCGTGTCGCCGGGCAAGATAAACCGTGCGCTGGTGGTGGACGACCAGTTCATCAACCGAACCATCCTGGAGCGGCAGTTGATGCCCTGCGGGATCACGGTGGTGCTGTGCCGATCTGGGGTTGATGCCTTGCAAGTTCTGGATGCAGACACCGGATTTGACGTTGTGATTACCGATCATTTGATGCCCGACATGGATGGGCTGACTTTGGCGCGCCGGATGCAAGACCGGGGATTGACCATACCGGTGGTGCTTTTGTCGTCCAATCCCACCTTGGCGCGCGAGACGATGGGCGATCTTGAACTTGCGGCCATGCTGCAAAAACCGATCTTGCGCGCCGATCTGTACCGAAGGTTGCGCGGATTAAGCGGTCTGGAACCAGATCAGCCCCCAGACGCCGTACCAGAGGTTTCAGCGGTGGTGCAAGCCGTGCCAGACCTGCGCCCAATGCGGGTGCTGGCGGCCGAGGACAACCGCACAAATCAATTGGTCTTTCAAAAGATGGTGCGCGAACTGACGATGGAGTTGGTTTTTGCCAACAATGGCCGTGAGGCGGTGGATCTGTACCAAAGTTTCAAACCCGACATGATTTTCATGGACATCTCGATGCCGGAAATGGATGGACGCGAAGCTGCCACAGCCATCCGCGCACTGGAAAGCGGAAGATCGCATATTCCGATCGTGGCGCTGACGGCCCATGCGATGGACGGCGACAGCGAGTCTATTCTGGCGGCAGGGATTGATCGGTATATGACCAAGCCCTTGCGCAAGGCCGCCATCGTGGAAACCCTTGCGGAATTCCGCCCTGCCGGAACCCATAATCTGGAAGAAGACGCGGAAGAGCTGCCGACGGCGCTGACCGGGACCTGAAAGGCCTTAGCTTTCTGTATGCAGGATGGCCAAGAAAGCAGAGCCAAAGCGTTCGACTTTTTGGCTGGCCATGCCGTGAATGCGCGCCAACTCGTCAAGGCTGCGCGGTTTGCGATCTGCGATTTGGGCCAGCGTCGCGTGGGTGCATGACATGAACTTATCGATGCCATCCGGCCCGCGAGACAGGGCCAGTTGCGCTTCGGCCAAACGGTCGAACAAACTGGCAGACGGCTGTCCGGCCAGTTTCATGCGGGCCGGATGCAGGGGCTGCGTGGGCGCGCCTGTCAGCACTTCAAGAAAGGCTGCGCCATAGGTTTCAAGCTTTTTGGCACCGATGCCGGTGATGCCCATCATCGCATCGAGAGTTTGGGGACGCTTTTCTGCCAATTCGATCAGGGTGCGATCGGTGAAGATGATGTAGGCGGGAACTGACGCGAGTTCTGCCAAGGCGCGGCGTTTTGCCTTCAGCGCTGACAAAAGAGCAGCATCTTCTTCGCCCACCAGCGCCTTGACGATCGGGCCGGATCGCGCCGATTCCACGGTATCGCTGCGCAGGGTGATGCGCGCCTCGCCGCGCAGAATGGGGCGGGCGGATTCAGTCATGCGGAAAGCGCCCGCGCGGCTAACATCAGGACGGATCAAATCTGCGCCCATCATCTGCCGAAAAACCGCCTGCCACTGCGCCTTTGACAGATCGCGGCCCAAGCCAAACGTGGGCAGGCTGTCATGCCCGCGTTCGCGCATCTTGTCCGTCAAGGATCCGGTCAGGATATCAATCAGATGGCCCGCGCCAAAGCTTTCGCCCGTCCGCAACATGGCGGAAAGCGCCTTTCGCACGGGATCGGTGGCGTCAAAGGTTTTGGCGGGGGTGTCGCACAGATCGCAATGGCCGCAGGGCCCCGATTCTTCGCCGAAATAGCCCAAAAGACGCTGGCGGCGGCAGGCGATCGCCTCGGCCAGACCCAAAAGCGCATTCAGGCGGGCGTGATCGGCCTCTTTGCGATCATCGGGCGCCAGACCTTCATCTATCTGGGCACGGCGCAGGCGAATATCTTCGGCGCCATAAAGGGTCAAAGTTTCGGCCGGGGCCCCATCCCGGCCGGCACGACCAATTTCCTGATAGTAGGATTCGATGGATTTGGGCAGGTCGGCGTGAGCGACCCAACGGATATCGGGTTTGTCGATCCCCATGCCAAAAGCCACCGTTGCCACGACGATCAGGCCATCTTCTTGCTGGAAGGCGCGCTCCACATCGCGGCGACGATCGGACTCAAGCCCTGCGTGATAGGCCAACGAGGAATGGCCATCATCGCGCAGCGCTTGGGCCAAGGCTTCGGTCTTGGCGCGCGAGGCGCAGTAGACGATGCCTGATTGGCCAGTTCGCGCACGGGCGAAGGCAAGGATCTGATCGCGGGGGCTGGATTTGGGGCCAAAGGCAAGGTGGATATTCGGACGGTCAAAGCCGCGCAGAAAGCTTGATGGCAGGCGGCCGTCAAAAAGGCGGGTTACAATCTCGGCGCGGGTTTCTTCGTCGGCGGTGGCGGTAAAAGCGGCGACGGGCACACCCAGCGCGCGGCGCAGATCGCCGATGCGCAAGTAATCGGGTCGAAAGTCGTGCCCCCATTGTGAGACGCAGTGCGCCTCGTCCACGGCGATCATGGAGCATCCCGCGCGGCGCAGAAGGGCCGTGGTGCCGGGGTTTGCCAGACGTTCGGGTGAAATATAAAGCAGTTTCAAAGTGCCATCGTCCAGCGCGGTGAAAACCTCTTCGGTTTCCTCATCGGTATTGCCAGAGGTCAGCGCTCCGGCCCCAACGCCCACCTCGCGCAGCGATCGAACTTGATCGCGCATCAGGGCGATCAAGGGGGAAATCACAACGGTGATTCCGGGCCGCAAAAGCGCTGGAAGCTGAAAGCAAAGCGATTTTCCGCCACCCGTCGGCATGATGGCCAAGGTATCGCGCCCTTCAAGGACGGACGTGGCAATTTCTTCCTGACCGGGTCTAAAGGCCGTAAAGCCGAAGATTTCGGACAGAAGGCCATGCATTGGGCCCACGTCGGGCCTCAGAAGAAGGCGGCCATGTTGTTAAACAGGACCACCCGCAGCGCATAGAGGGCAAAAAGGACAACCAGCGGCGCAAGATCGACGCCGCCCATACGTGGCAAAAAACGGCGGACCCAAGTATAGACCGGATCCAGCAGGCGGTTCAGGGAATACCAGATCTGTGCGACCACCGATTGGCGCAGGTTGAGAACTTGAAAGTTGATCAGCCATGACATGATCACATGGGCAAGGACGATCCACTTTGCGATGTCCAGCAGGGCAACGAGGATCTGGAAAAGCGAGGTCATGGGCGGCTCCGGTGAATGTATTGGGTTAGGTAACGCGCCCAGCGCCCAAGGGCAAGAGCGGCGGCCGCTGCGTTGCGTCTTGACCTTGATGCCGACAGAGGGCAGTGCGGGACCATTCAACGTAGAGGACCCAAATGTATCCTTATTTTCGCATATGGCATCAAATGTGGAAGTTCCGGCGCGCGCCGAAGTTGGGATTGTTTGACACCCATGTCAGCACGCATCGGATCTGGCCGGTTGACCTGGACCCTTGGCGCGAATTGAACAATGGCCGCACACTGACCTTGTTTGACCTGGGGCGCATTCCGATGTCAGTGCGCATGGGTTTTGACCGGGTGGCTTTGGCCAAGGGTTGGGGCATCACCGTTGCGGGCAACTCCACGCGGTATCGCAAGCGCGTGACGCTGTTTCAGGTGCTGACGCAAAAATCTCGGGTCTTGGGATGGGACCAGCGGTTTATCTATCTGGAGCAAACCTTTTGGCGCGGCGGCGAGTGTACCGCGGCGATGCTGCTGCGATCTGCCTTTACGTCAAAGGCGGGGCTGGTTAACCCGGCAGAGGTGGCACAGGCCCTGGGGTACGATCCGCAAAGTCCGGCGCTGCCGGACTGGGTGCAAGGCTGGATCGCATCAGACGCCCAGCGTCCCTGGCCCCCCAGCGCGTGACGCGGCGTTACACGCCTTCCCCTTGCCAGACAGAGTCATTTCGGGCTTGATCTGGCCAAAAGCAAAAACGGGGGACGTGACGATGGCAACGCAAAGACAGCGCATTTGGGGATGGTGGTTTTTCGATTGGGCGAGCCAGCCTTATAATACGTTGTTGCTGACTTTTGTTTTCGGCCCCTATTTCGCGGAAATCGCCCGTGGCTACTACATGGGAACCGGACTGGAAGAAGAAGCCGCCAAGGCCGCCGCTCAAGCCTATTGGGGTTACGGTTTGACAATCACCTCTGTCATTATTGCGATCCTCGCCCCGATTTTGGGCGCCATTGCCGATGGCACGGGGCGGCGGCTGATCTGGGTCTGGATCTTTTCCCTATTCTACGTCGTCGGCGCTTTTGGATTGTGGTGGGTCAGCCCGGGCGGAGAGGCCGGGATGCTGACCTATGCGATTTGCCTGTTCGGTTTGGGCTTTATCGGGATGGAATTCACCACGATTTTCACAAATGCCTTGATGCCCAGCCTGACCGAAGGCGATGATATTGGGCGGATTTCCGGCTATGGCTTTGCCTTTGGTTATTTGGGCGGGCTTTTGGCCTTGATCGTCATGCTGTGTCTGTTTGCGGAAAATGCCACGACGGGCAAAACCTTGATCGGAATGGACCCCTTGTTCGGCTTGGATCCCGAAGCGCGTGAGGGTACGCGGGCCGTGGGGCCGATCACGGCAATTTGGTATGTGATCTTCATGATCCCCTTCTTTGTCTGGGTCAAAGAGCCCAAAATGGCCAGATCGCGACTGAATATCGGTGCCGCAATGGGCAGTCTGGCGGAGTTGATTGCCTCGCTTCGGTACCGCAAGTCCTTGCTTTCCTATTTGCTGTCTTCCCTTGCCTATCGTGACGCATTGAATGCGCTTTATGCCTTTGGCGGCATCTATGCCTCGAATGTTTTGGGGTGGTCGATTACAGCCATCGGGATTTTCGGCATACTGGGCGGTATCACGGCCATGATCGCCAGTTGGGTTGGCGGAAAGATGGATGCCAGTTTTGGCCCCAAACCCGTGATCGCGGGGTCGATTTGGGTCTTGTTGATTGTGTGTATCGTTATCGTCGGGCTTGACCGCGAAGCCCTTTGGGGTGTGCCATTGGACCCGGCTTCTAACGTGCCGGACGTGATCTTTTACATCTGCGGCGCCCTGATTGGGGCGGCGGGTGGGCCGTTGCAGGCCGCAAGCCGAACCTTGCTGGTGCGCCACACGACACCAGACCGCGCCACCGAGGCTTTTGGCCTTTTTGCCCTCTCGGGCAAAGTGGCCAGCTTTATCTCGCCTTTGTTGATCGCCGTGGTCTCACAATACAGCCAATCCCCGCGCATCGGGATTTCGCCCGTGATCTTGCTGTTCCTGTTGGGCCTAATCCTGCTAATCTGGGTCAAACCCAAAGGAGAGCAAGCCGCGTCATGATCCGTTCGTTCTTTGTCGTTTTGGCCTTGTTGGCCCCCGCCCCTTTGATGGCCGAGCAAACCGCCGCAACCTTGTTTGCGGCGGAAGACTTTCCCTCGAACCAAGCGCCGATGCCCATTGGAAGCTATGCCAAAGGCTGCGCCGCAGGTCTGGTTGAGTTACCGGAAACCGGCCCCACGTGGCAGGCCATGCGGCTGTCGCGGCATCGCAACTTTGGCCAGCCGGTGACAATCGCCTTTCTGCAGGATCTTTCGGCTTTCGCCGCAACACAACGGGGTTGGGCGGGCCTTTATATCGGCGACATTGGCAATCCGCGCGGCGGGCCGATGGATTCAGGTCATGCAAGCCATCAAATCGGGCTGGATGTCGACATCTGGCAATTGCCCGCCAAGCGACTGACCCTGTCCGTGGCCGAGCGGGAAGAGATTTCGTCGATCCCGGTGCGGTCAGAAGACCAGTTGTCAGTGACCAAGAATTGGACCCGGCAGAATTATGAAATCATGAAAGCCGCCGCTTCTGATCCCCGGGTGGACCGAATTTTTGTTGCGGCGGCCGTGAAGATCGAGATGTGCAAGACCGCGAAGGCCTCTGACAAGAAGTGGTTGCAGAAAATCCGGCCTGAGGCGGGACATGATACGCATTTTCATGTGCGCCTGAAATGCCCCAAGGGCGCAAGTCTGTGTCAGACCCAGACGCCAAGTGTTTCTGAACTCTCCAAGGGCGGCAGTGGCTGTGATGACACGCTGATGTGGTGGGTGTCGGACGCCTATCTGCATCCTGAACGGCTGCCCAAACCGAAAGATCCGCCGCCGCCACCGCCGAAGAAGAAACATCCGCGCCAGTTCACGATGGCCGATCTGCCCAATCAATGCGCCGCAGTATTGTCGTCGGACTGATCGCAGCGCTGTGCCTTTCCCTGTTCCAATTCAGAACGGGGAAAGCAGCGCCCGCTGACGGCTTTTTGGGACATTTTGACATAAAACCTTTGGCGGCCGAAGGGCTGTCGGCCGTGTGGGTCTCTGCCGATGGGGACCGGTTCATCGCGATTTCAGATCGAAGCTTTGCGATTTCTGGCCGGCTGACACGCGACAGTACGGGCCGGATTTCTGGGGCCGCCCTGACCGGGCGCGAGCAACTTGCCGTGCAGACGAAGGCTGGCCGTCAACCTATCGACAGCGAGGGTTTGGCCATCGACCCCAAGGGCGAAATCTTCGTTTCAACGGAGGGGCCGGCCCGGGTTTTGCAGTTTGCCAGCTTTGCGCAGGCCGGTGTTCCCATTGGAAAGCCGCGCGATTTCGGCAAGTTGCCGACAAATGGAGCCTTGGAAGCCTTGGCCATTGGGCCGGACGGCACCCTTTTTACTGTGCCAGAGACAACCCGGCGCGACACGGGCCCTTTTCCCCTTTATGCCAACACCGCCAGCGCATGGCGCGTGGTTGCGCAGATTCCGCGGTTTGATGATTTTTTGCCCGTGGCGGCAGATTTTGGACCTGATGGACAACTTTATGTCTTGTTTCGAGATTTCAGCTTTGTGGGCGGGTTTGCAACGCGTCTGGTCCGGTACAAGATCAACGATCAAAACCTTGGGCCGGATCAGACCTTGATTGAAACACCGTTCGGGCTGCATGGAAACCTTGAGGGGCTCTCGCTTTGGCGCAATTCCAAGGGCCTGCTGACAGCAACGATGATCAGCGATGACAACGGCAATTTTTTTCAATCGGCTGAATTGGTTGAATACCATCTGCCTGATTGACAGGTGCCACAGGACCGCGCTATGCGCCTGCGTCCCCAATCCCGGGGCGGCCCAAAGGGCAAGCAAGTCTCCGCGACCTTGTAAAAAACGGAAAAAAAGAAAATGAAAATGCTTCTGCCTGGCACCCTTGCCATGGCCATCATCGTCGTGGCCTCAAACATTCTTGTGCAATTTCCGATTGGAAATTGGCTGACATGGGGGGCGTTCACCTATCCCCTGTCGTTTCTCGTCTCAGAACTTGTGAATCGATTTCATGGCGTCGCGGCAGCGCGAAAGGTTGTCTTGGCCGGCTTTGCCGTCGGCTTGATCTGTTCCTTCGTTGGCACGCAGATCGTGGGCGAGTTTGGCCCCCTGGTGACTTTGCGTGTCGCCCTTGGCTCTGGCTTGGCCTTCTTGGTAGGTCAGATGCTGGACGTGAATTTGTTCAATCGGCTCCGGCAGGCGGCCTGGTGGCGCGCGCCGCTTATCTCGGGTTTGCTGGGATCGTCGATGGACACGGCGATCTTCTTTACGATTGCGTTCTCGGCGATGTTCATCTGGATCGAGCCTGGAAATGATGTGTCCTGGGCCACGGGGCCTGTCCCACTTTTAGGGTTGGGACCGTTGGTGCCCCTGTGGGTATCGCTGGCGATGGCGGACTGGTGTGTGAAAGTTCTGGTCGATCTTTGTGCGTTGATGCCGTTCCGACTCGCCATCTCAAGATATGCTACCAAAACTGCGTAAAAGGTTTTGACAAACACAAAATCTGTGTCAACCTCTGGTTATCGGCAACCATTTGAAAGGAGGTGATCCAGTGTCTAGAGTGATGTTGGAGAGTTGTGTCGGGACAGTCTTCGGGAGGGATTTTTAAGGGCAGACCCTTGAAATGAACTTGAAGATTGGGCGATGGACCTAACTGGCCCACCTCCTAGAAACTCGGGAAGGGTCGCCGATTACGGCGACCCTTTCTCTTTGGCGCAAGGGCCGCTAGATTCACCTAATGCTGTGGATTAACGACACCCTTCACATCGCCGATTGGGAGCTTTCGGAAAGCTTTGTCCGATCCTCTGGGCCGGGCGGCCAAAATGTGAACAAAGTGTCTACGGCGGTCGAACTTCGGTTCGAGGCGGAGAGATCCCCGCATCTGAGCGCGCAAGTGAAGACACGGTTGAAGAAACTCGCCGGGCGGCGCTGGACCTTGGAAGGCTGCCTGATCTTGCAGGTCGAAGATACGCGATCACAGGCCCAGAACCGAGAAATTGCGCGGACAAGGTTGGCCGAGTTGATCCGTGCGGCCTTGGTGGCCCCTAAGCGGCGGATCGCCACAAAACCCACCTTGGGCAGCCAGCGGCGCAGGATTGCCGCCAAAGTTCAACGCGGTGAAATCAAGGCCGGTCGCGGCCGGGTTGAGGAGGAGGAATGACGCTGGACCAATTGGCGGCAGAAGCCGCGCGTCATTGGGGCGGAACACCGACACGCCTGATCCTCAACCGCGAAAACGCGGTTTTTGAAATGGCCATCCCAAATGGCCGTGCCGCTTTGCGGCTTCACCGGGAAGGCTATCAAGATGATGTGGCCATTGAGTCAGAACTTTGGTGGTGCGCCGCGCTGGCACGGCAGGGTGTGGCTGTTCCTTCGGCGCTGAGCGCAAAGGAAGGGTATCTTGTCACCCTGTCCACGGGGCGAAAAGCCTCGGCGATCAGTTGGGTCGAGGGAGAGGCCTTGGGCGTTGCGGGGATCCCGTTTGATGAACCGCTTTCTTTAACTTTGGACAAACATCATGCCCTTGGGCAGCTGTTGTCCAGACTTCATGATGCGACCGATGGCTTGACCTTTCCCGCATCCTTTACGCGCCCCAATTGGGATGTTTCCGGATTGGTGGGAGAGACGCCGTTTTGGGGGCGCTTTTGGGATCATCCGGTGGCCACGCAGGATCAGCGAAAGCTGCTGATCCGCACGCGGTCTTTTTTACGCGAACGGCTGGATGATCACGCAGCGCGCGGGGCCAGTTATGGCCCGATTCATGCCGATGTTCTTCGAGAGAATGTTTTGGTGAATGGCCGTTCACTGACACTGATTGATTTCGATGACAGTGGTTTCGGCTTTCGGCTGTACGATCTGGGCACGGTCATGTCCCAAAATCTGTACGAACCTGCCTATGCCCAGATCAGAGACGCGTTGATGGAAGGCTATGGAACGCAAGATACAGAAATGGTTGAGGTTTTCACCCTGGCGCGGACCTGCGCATCGGTTGGGTGGACCATGCCACGTTTGAAGCGGGATGACCCAGTGAACCCCAGCCATCTGGCCCGGGCATGCCTGATTGCCGAACGACTTTTGCGTTAAACCCGAAGGGTTTGGGCAGATTGTTGGCCGACATGAAACACCCGCTTGTAGCGTTCGATTTCATCCGCCGGGCCCATGGCCTTGTTCGGATTGTCGGAAAGTTTCACCGTTGGCCGCCCGTTCGCCGAAACGGCTTTGCAGACCAGACTGAAAGGTGCAAGCCGATCTTCGCTGACCAAGCCATTGAAATCATTCGTTAGCATCGTTCCCCAGCCAAAGGACACCTTCACCCGTCCATTGAATTGGGCATAAAGCGCCTCGATCTGGGGCACATCCAACCCATCTGAGAAAATGACCAGTTTCGTGGTGGGATCTTCGCCCCGCTCTTTCCACCAGCGAATGGCGGTTTCGGCCCCCGTGGCCGCATCGCCGCTGTCGATCCTGATCCCTGTCCAACTGGCCAGCCAATCGGGCGCGTTGCGCAGAAACCCTTCGGTGCCATAGGTATCTGGCAACATGATGCGCAGATTGCCGTCATGTTCTTCATGCCAGTCAGCCAACACCTGATAAGGGGCTTGGGCCAGTTCGGCATCAGAATTTGCAAGGGCGGAATAGACCATCGGCAACTCATGGGCGTTGGTGCCAATCGCTTCGATGTCAGACCGCATGGCGATGCGGCAGTTCGACGTCCCTGTGAAGCGTTTGCCAAGGCCCTCTTGCATGGCCTGAACGCACCAATCTTGCCACAAAAAGCCGTGACGGCGCCGCGTTCCAAAGTCTGCAATCCGCAGATCCGGGATCGCGCGCAAACGTTCGATTTTTTCCCATAGCCGCGCCATGGCCCGGGCGTAAAGAACCTGCAGTTCAAATTTGCCCATTTCGCGCAAAACAGCGCGGCCGCGCAATTCCATCAAGACAGCGAGAGCCGGAATTTCCCACAACATCACTTCGGGCCAATTGCCTTCGAATGTCAGTTCGAATTGCCCATCCCGTTTTTCCAGATGATAGGGCGGCAGGCGCATTCCTTCGAACCATTCCATGAAGTCAGAGCGGAACATCTGGCGCTTGCCGTAAAAGGTGTTTCCCCGCAGCCATGTGCTTTCGCCGCGCGTCAACGACAAGGACCGGACATGGTCCAATTGTTCGCGTAATTCGCCTTCGTCGATCAGTTCTGCGAGGCGCACTTTTGATGATCTGTTGATCAGGCTGAAGGTGACTTGGGTATCTGGTTTGTTGCGGTAAATCGACTGACACATCAGGAGTTTGTAAAAATCGGTGTCGATCAGCGACCGCACAATAGGGTCGATCTTCCAATTGTGGTTATAAACGCGCGAGGCAATATCGACCATGAACCCTCTCCCTTTGCAGCCTTCTAGAACGGTGGGGCGGGCATGAAAACCAATATTCTTGGCTTCTTGAGCAAAAGCCTAAGCGCGCAAGGCGACGGGCGATGTCGCGGACATGCGTTTGTGCGCGCCAAGGGCAGCAAGAAGATCCTCACGGCGCAGGGGTTTGACGAGAAAGCCATCAAATCCTGCGGCCATGCAGGCATCTCGGTCTTCCTGATTGTCGGACGCCGTCAAGGCGAGGATTGCGCACCGCGGCCGGTTCATGACTTGTTCGGCCGCGCGAATTCTGCGGACCGCTGTCAACCCGTCCATGATTGGCATGGATACATCCATCAAGATCATGTCTGGCGCCGCCTCGTGCCACGCGGCCACAGCCGAAAGACCGTCTGAGGTTTCGATCAGCTCGGCGATATGTCCGGCAACGACCTTTCGCACAATCATCATGTTTGTCCGGTTGTCTTCGGCCACAAGAAGCCGCAGCGTGCCAAGGTTTGGGGCGGCGTCATGCCGTGCGAGAGGTGCCAATGCCGCCCGTTTCGCCTTGGGCAACGGCAAGATCAAGGTAAAGCAAGACCCTTCTGCGACCCTGCTTTGGACCGAAATCTTGCCCCCCATCTGATGCGCAAGCATCGCAGAAATCGTCAGCCCCAAACCCGTTCCCCCAAATCGGCGCGAGATTGAATCATCCGCTTGGGTGAAACTGTCAAAGATCGTCGTGATGCGGTCAGGGCCAATGCCGATTCCCGTGTCCGTCACAGTCAGCGTCATCGTGTCACCGTCAAAGGTGACACAGATCCGGATTTGCCCACGTTCGGTGAATTTAAGGGCATTGCCGATGAGATTGAGAAGGATCTGACGCAGCTTACCCTGATCCCCCAAGACGAAATGACGCGCTGCGTCCGGATCGTCCGCGAAGGTGACCGACAGGTCCAGTTTCTTGGCTTGCGCCGCAGGTTGCAGCAGGCGCCATACGGCATGGACGGTGCCTTTCAGATCAAAGGGTTCGGCAACCGTCACGATCTTTCCAGCCTGCAGTTTGGACAGATCCAGAATGTCATTGATCAGGGTTAGCAGGGCGCGGCCGGATTCCAAGATCGTGGCCACGTACTCTTCTTGCTGTTGGGACAGTGGGGTTTCGGCCAGAAGTTCGGATACGCCAATGACGCCATTCATCGGCGTTCGAATCTCATGGCTCATATTTGCCAAGAACCGGGCTTTGGCTTGCGCGGCCTCTTCGGCTGCTTGGCGGGCCGTCGCAAGTTCGGCCTCGCGCTGCTTGGCTTCGGTGACATCTCGTTCGATTGCCAAAGACACCACATGGCGGCCCTGTTCATCGAGAATGGGAATGATGGAGGTATCTACCCAGTAAGAGTGACCCATCTTGTTCCGGTTCAGAATTTCAACCCGAATGGGTAAAGCCCCGCGCCGAGCCGCATCAAGGCGGTCCAAGGTTTCGCGCGAGGTTTCAGCGGCGTTCAGCAAGTCCCCCGGTTGGTGGCCGATGGCCTGATCGGCGCTGTAACCTGTGATCCGCGTAAAGGCTTCGTTCACCCACTGATATCGACCATCCGGCCCTAAAAAGACAATGGCATCATTGGCATGGCGGGCGGCAAGGGCCAGGCGGCGGTTGATCGCGCCGCCGCGGGCCAATTCGTCTCTTGATCGTCGCAGGTCGGCATTGCGTTCGGCCATCGACCGCTCCAGCTCTTGCCGTTTAAGGATGGCGCGTTCGATCTGCCGAATGATCATGATGGCGGTCAACGCCAAGATCACCAAAGAGGCCGCGAAAAGATATGTGCCTTCGGTCGTGGTGTTCGGGTCGGCCATATGCTCCAGCAGCAAAGCAAACGTGGCCGCCCCCGCAAACAGAAGTTTCAGGTCGGTCCCAGCTGGAAAATAGGCCCGGATCAGGCCGGCATTGATTGTGACGCCGGCCAGAAGAGCCAGGACGAAGAAATGCATCTCTTCCAGATCAGAGGCCTGATGACTTAAGCCCAACGCAAAAACCAAGGCGCTGATTTGAAACCCACCACTGGCTGCCGCAAGTCGCCGATGGACGGGCAACAAGCCGACCTTGCGACTGCGGCCAAGAACGTAACTCAGGATCAGGCAGTCAACGCCCTCTCCTCCCAGAATCAAGGCGGCGACCGCCAAGCCAAGGGCAGGAGAAAAAACAAACCCGATAACGCAGGCACCCATG